>JAMOPK010000001.1 GCA_027064565.1 Caldifarciminota bacterium
CGGCTATCAACGCATCGGGCCTTCCGGTTAGGAGCAGTTTTATCCCCATAAAACACCTCCGAGATGGATTCTGGACGGAATTATGAAGTGAGTTTCGTTCGGGTGGCAAATGTCGGGTAAGGCGCATGACTTAAAAACCTTGCCGTCCCTCTTTTCATTTCCGCCCGAACCGCTTTTCAAGCTCGTCGAGGGTGAACCTTATCACCGTTGGGCGGCCGTGAGGGCAGAAAAACGGAGTTTCACACGCGAAAAGATCAGTTATGAGCTTCATCATCTCTTTGCCAGACATCTTCTTGCCAGCCTTGATGGCCGCTTTGCAGGCCATGGTTGCCAGAAGCTCATTCATCCGTTCCGGCAGGTGGTGCTTGATGGAAAGCGAGTTGAGTATCTCCCTGAAATCCTCTCTTGAGAAACTCCGATAAATGTCCGGCACACCCTCAATGACGATGGAACGTCCGGACATGTCCCTGAACCTGAATCCGTAAGTCTCCAGGAGGTCACGATAGGCCTCAAAGACCTTCATCTCGCCGGGTTCAAAAGTGAAGACTATCGGAAACAGTAGGTTCCTAACAGATGCCTTTCGTCCACGCAGTTTTTCGTAGATTATGCGTTCATGTGCTGCGTGCTGATCGATTATCAGGATCCCGGACGGGACCTCGGCGATTATGTAGAGGTCATGCACCTGAAACAGTTTGTCCTCGGAGACCGGAAGGTTTTGAGGGCCAACATGCTGCTGTGGCTGCTCCGAAGGCGGCTCGCCAAGCTGTAGCTGTTCCCCCACCTTCATGCCGAATTTTTCATCCCCACCTGGCCTGATTATGCTGAACGGCATGGGCCTGGTCGATGGCTCCCGTTTCACCGGATGTAGCCCGCCTCCCTGAACGTAAATCACCTCTTTGACCGTCCTCAATATCCGCTCGAACATCCTGAGTGAAGGATCGAACCGCACTTCTAACTTCTGGGGATGGATGTTGACGTCGATGAGTCGTGGATTGACATCGATAAAAAGCACGTATTGCGGATAAATCCCGGTCTCATAAGCTCTGTAAACCGCTGCCCGCAACTCGTTCTCCCGTATCCTTCGCCCGTTGACAAACATCATCTGGATAACCGGAGATTCCTTCAGCCGGTCGGGCCGTGAGACTGCGCCTCTGATCCTGACCCTGTCCATCTCCTTTTCGACCGGGAGCATCTCTTCCCAGAATCCGTCTCCGTAAATCCCGGCGAGCCTTTCCTTGAAATCGAGCGTCGGCAACAGGTTGAGCGTTTCCCGGCCGTCCACAAGTAGTTTGAACCCGGTTTCAGGATGTGCAAGGGCGTATTCGGTCACCCGCTCCATAGCCCGCCTTGCGGTTCGCATCTTGGAACCCATGAATTTCCGACGGACAGGGAGGTTGAAAAAGAGGTCCATGACGATGATAGTCGTGCCCACGGGGTGCGATGTGGGCTTCATCTCCACAAGTTTGCCTCCCTCGAACCTTGCCTCCCATGCGGTATCGGAATCGGCGCTCCGGGAGCGGATGATCATCTTGGAGACTGAGGAGATGGAATACAAAGCCTCACCTCTGAATCCAAGCGTCCCGATGGACACCAAATCGCCGGGCGACTCGATCTTGCTGGTGGTGTGCCTCTGGACCGCTATCGGGATGTCATCCTTGTCCATGCCGCAACCATTGTCTGTGACCCGAATGTAACTTAGCCCTCCACCTTTGATCTCGATCTCAATCTCGGTAGCCCCGGCATCTAACGAGTTTTCGACCAGTTCTCTCACGACCGAAGCAGGCTCCTCAATGACCTCGCCGGCCGCAATCCGTTTTATGACTTCAGGATCCAGTTTTTTGATTCTCATGAGTCACAAAATGTAGGCCTTTGTGAGATATGAGTCAAGAAAAGGCTGGTTCAGTCAGAAGGCGGGTCACAATGTCCCGGCACAATACAAATTGGTCGACATAAACGTTCGGATTAGAAATGCGTTTTTCAAGATGTTATACTTTTAACACAATGAGCTTAGAAAGACTCAGAAAAATCAACGAATACGTCCAGAACGGGTTCCAGATAGAGGATCCGTTTGTTGCAGAGTTCGTGACTACAATTTTAAGAAAAGGGGGCAAGCCAGAAGAGAACTTCAAACAGCATGTTTTCTCTAACTTCCTGACCGAATTGGGTTATCCACCTTCTGCTGAGATTCCATCAGATGTCGGCGGAATCATCGATTATGCTTTTGAGAACGGCGTTGGCATTGAAGTAAAGGCCCCATTAGATAAAAAGCGGTTGAAATCGAAAATCTACAGCGTCAGATTTCTGCAGCAACATTTTCCCCAGGTTGTAAATTACCTCGAAAACTCGGATTTCTTAGATTTCATGATCCTGACCGACGGAATAAACTGGTTTTTCTTCTCGAAAAAGTCGATACGGAACACGAAAACCCCGTTTTTCTATCATGCAGATTTCAGTTACATAGCCAAAAACATCCATGGTTTTCGTTATGAACGGCTCCGGGATACCCTGCACAGGCTTGAGGAGATCTCCTATCGAGAACCACTTGAGAGCAGATTTTTCCGCGCATTGGCCAGATGGGTTGAGATCACCAACAGGGACATAAACGATATTCAGAGATCCATACACTTCATAAACGCCCTCATTTTCGTAAGGACGCTTGAAGACCTTGGAGCGCTCCATGCAGCTTATCTCCGCAAAATCTTTAGACACTACGAACAGCTCTATCCGATTGAGAACGACGTTGTTAGGGAGTCCGTAGATTTCATCTACAGGCATATCTACCAGATTTACGATACCGAACTGTTCAAACTTCGTCCTGACGGAATAAGTTTTGACACAATTCGGACCCTGCTATTTGGCACATCGCTGGACTCTGAATTTCAGCTCGATACACTTTACGACTTCAATTTCGCGCTGATCGATTTTGACGTGCTCGGCCACGTATATGAACGTTACCTTGCTGAGCTGCGGAGAGAGAAAGGCATTTTCTACACTCCCCACTGGATGGTGGACATGATCGTCGAAAGGGCACTGGAGGGCATGATTAATCCGATTCTGGACTCCGCCCGTTCAAAGCTTCAGGAAAACGATTTCAATGGCGCCATAAGTGAGATTCGCAAGTTGATGGAACTCAAGATATTGGATCCGGCGTGTGGTTCGGGGACATTCCTTGCGAAAAGCTATGTGAAACTCGTCAGAGCGATAGAAGATTTCAGGGATGAGTTCATTGAAGCTTACAACCGCTATGTTCGCGAGTCCAACAGCGGCAACAACCATTTCATGCCCATGGCTGAACTGAATCGCGATTACGATCTCACAAAACGGCATCACCTTGGCCAGCACTGGCGAGAGCGCCTAATGTTCACACTTTATGGGATAGACTACGATCCCCGTGCCGTCGAAGTAACAAAGCTGAACCTATGGCTGGCGCTTATTCGGATGAACCCATCAAAGTTCTACTTTAAGGATCTGGCAAAGATGAATGTTCAAAAAGTCCTGCCCAACCTCTCGATGAACATCAGGGCAGGAGATAGCCTGAAAACAACGGACCTGAAGGAACAGGAGAAAATGCTTGACCCTCAGCTGATAAACCTCAGGAAAAACTATTTCAGGGATTACATCGCTCAGTCCGATGCGGTGGATGAGTATTTCCATGTTTTAAATCGAATTGTCCAGAAGTATGGACTCGATCAGGACGGGGTTTACTACCTTCTGTATTTCCCGGAGGTGTTTGAAAAAGGCGGTTTCGACATCGTTATCGGGAACCCACCTTATATCGGCGAGGAGAACCACAAAGAACTTTTTGCAAAAACGAAAGAGTATCCGTTAGTCAGGACCCGCAAATGGTATATGGGCAAAATGGATTACTGGTATTTCTTTTCGCATTTAGCTCTGGAGCTACTCCGTAGGGGAGGTATCCATGCTTTTATAGTGCCATCTTACTGGCTCAAATCGTTTGGTTCCAGGAACCTCGTTAAAGATTTTGAGAAAAAAGGGCGTTTTATTGAAATCTGGGAGTTCGGGAAGTTCAGGGTGTTTTACACGAAGGATGAGGAGGAAAGACCACATTATGTAGGGGTCGATAGCCTCGTGTTTTTCTTTGAGAAGGACGATGGCGGTAATGACTACGAAATCTTCTATTTCCGCATGCCCGATGAAGCACTGGAACTCGATCGTGAAACTCTTATCGAGAAGCTGCACGGGATAATCTCGAAGCACAGGGAACGGACAGGGCTCCGAATCAGGAACGGAAACATCTACATAGGCCGCCATTCGATAGCCGAACGGATGGATCGGATAAAAGACGCCGTCCTTGAGGATATCTTCAACATCAATCAGGGCATTGTGGCAGCACCGCCCAAAATTGACAGAAAGATCATTAGAAAACTGACCAAAAATTCTCCAATCCCGCTCGAGGAGTTTCTCGAGAAACATGGAATTAACATAGGAGACGGGGTCTTTGTCGTATCTGAGATTGAAAAACATCGTATCTTGAAAGCCAAAAGTCCCTGCTCCCGGAAATCACCTGATTGTCCCGATGATGCAAGTGTTTTCAAACCATTTTTCTACGCCTCAAATATAGAACCCTTTTTCCTGAATCAATACGATGAAGAATGGGTCATCTACATAACTAACGGCCTTGCTAAGAGAATGAAAGATGACCCATGTTGCTTACCTCTTGTAAGACAACATCTGGACAGATTTAAAGACTTCATAACGTCGGATAACAGGCCCTACGGTCTGCACCGTGCACGGCGACAGGAAATTTTCGAGGGAGAAAGAGTTGTCTCTGTGAGACAAGCAAGGTTCAGGCAGAGGATGGCTTATGTTCCGTTCCCGGCGTATTTTGACCTCTCCGTCAATTTGATCACTTATAAGGGAGAAAACAATCCGGTTTCCCTCAAGACGTTGACCTGTATCCTAAACTCCGACATTGCCTTTGCGT
>JAMOPK010000002.1 GCA_027064565.1 Caldifarciminota bacterium
AAGGCCGGAAAACTTCAGAAACTCGGAGTTTACGATAAAAATGGCAATCCTTTGACTGAAAACCTTCAGGAAATCTTGGGGATCATAAGGTGTGATGAGGCTGAACCATCTCAACCACTGCCAAGTGATTACAACCAGCTTGTTATGAAAATTAAGTCGGATTTCGAGGCCGAAGTTAAACATCGAGAAGGGCTTTTCGACATCCGTCAGAGGCTGCCTCGTTCGCAAAAATATGTGCTGAGGGAACTAAAGGCGATTTATGAGGTCGAAAAATCATTGGACGCCAGAAACGAACTGGCAAAACTGGAAGAGATTTTCTCTAAGTCATTGCCACAGAGTGTCATAAAGGAACTGAATCGCCTGCGCCGCAACGGTGTAACTGGCAAGCAGCTCATAAGCGCCCTTAAAGAAATCGTTTTCAACTACGGTTTACTGCATTACCGGGAACAAGTTTCAAAGAAACATCCTGAAATTGTGAGAATCATTTGTAGCGAAGCATTACTCTCGAAGTGATTTCTGACGAACGGCACGGATTCCACCCGTAAACGAACGATCCCTCAAGTTGTTAATTTCCGGGTTTAAGGTTAACATTTTGGGGTCAAACTCAAACGGAGGGCAATGGATGAAACATCTCGACGGATCATCTTTCAGAAGAGTTTTCCTTGCTGGTGCCGCCAAGGTTATGAAGGCTCTCGATAAGCTCAACGCTATAAACGTGTTCCCTGTGCCCGACGGCGACACGGGCACAAATCTGGCCTTTACTTTAAAAGGTGCGGTTGAAAGGATCATCCATCTGCGGCGCCAGCGCCATATCGGTCAGGTGGCGAAGGAACTGGCTCTGGGCGCTGTTGTTGAGGCTAAAGGTAATTCAGGTGTAATTTTTTCTCAGTTCCTTGCAGCGTTTGCAGAGGAGATAGGTGATAAGAGTAAGCTTACGGCCCGTGAGCTGGCGGAGGCATTCCATGCCGCCGCAAAGAAAACCTACGAATCGCTGGAAAACCCTAAAGAGGGCACCATCCTTACGGTCATCAGGGAATCATCGGAGGAGGCGCTGAGAGTTGCGAAGGAGAGCGATGACGTGGTTTATATGCTGGAACGGATGGTGGAAAAGGCACGGGAATCGCTTGAGAAGACCAAAGAGACCTTGCCAGAACTCAAAAAAGCCAATGTCGTCGATTCGGGCGCATTGGGTTTCGTCCTGTTCCTTGAAGGCATCCTCAGATATGTCAAAGAGGGACACATTGAGAAGCTGGAATTCGGCGGCGAGAAAGCTACAGAGACCGCCATCGAGCAGGTCGAGGACCTCGAACACAGGTATTGCACGGAAGCCGTGATAGAAACGGAACACACTTCAGGACACGAACTTAAGAAACTTCTCATGGCCCTCGGAAGCTCCCTCATCGTCGTTGGCGCAGGCAAGCTGTTCCACATCCACATCCACACAAACAAGCCTTACCGGGTCTTCGACATCCTCAAGGAGAAGGGACAGATACTAAAAAAGAAAGTCGATGACATGCTGGCGATGAACCGGATGTTCCGCAAGAACAGAGTTGCTTTTATCATCGATTCTACCTCGGACCTCCCACACGAGCTTTTAATCCAAAAGGATATCTACATCGTGCCGTTAAATATCGTCGTTGGAAACAAATCTTATAAGGACGGCGTTGACATCACGAGAGAGGAGATTGAACGGCTCCTGCTTGAGGATTCCGTGAAACTTACAACTTCGCAGCCATCGCCTAACGATTTTCTTGAAGTCTATCGGCGGGCGTCCGAAAAATACGGCAAATTGCTGGTCTTTACGCTCTCCTCCGGTCTGTCAGGCACCTACAATAGCGCCCTGAAAGCGGCTGAAATGTGCAAGGAGGCCGAGGTGTTCGTTGTGGACACAAAATACATCAGCCTTGGTACATCGCTCGTTGCCTATGAAACCATCAAAAAAATAGAAAGCGGCGCATCGGTCGAGGAAGCCATCAGGTTTGCCCAGGAGAAGGTTATCCCGTCAATTTATTTCATTTTCACACTTGACACCATGAAATACATTGTCAGGAGCGGGCGTGTGAGCAAGCTGCAGGGCACCATAGCGGAATTCCTGAATATCAAACCGATAATGAGCCTGAGGGACGGCAAAGAAGTTTATAAGGTCACGACGGCGTTTGGCCGCAGGCGAACCATCGAAAAATTCAAGAAGTTGTTGAAGGAAAACCTCGATCCTGCCCACACTTACGACGTGGGGATTGCGCATTTTCGCTCGGGAAGGGACGTCGAAATCCTCTCGGATTTCCTGCGCAACAATTTCAAGGTCGATAAAATTTTCATAGGAGAGATGACCCCGTCCCTGAGCCTGCATCTTGGCCCTGGAGCGCTGGCGGTATTTGTCGCCCGAGCCGATCTGGAGTGATAGGGACGCCGGGAAGGGATAGACGTAAACGCTAATCGCTCTCACTCAATCGATTGCGCGGAATCAAATTGAGAAAAAACCGAATGGGAATTATAATCTTCGGCCATCATGAAACGGGAAAAGATAATAGCTGAGATTAAATCGTGGTTGTGGGTTATTGTCGTAGTTCTTATCCTGAGAACGTGGGTGGTTCAGGCTTACCATATTCCATCCAGCTCGATGGAGGACACACTTCTCGTCGGTGACTTCCTTCTGGCCGCTAAGTTCGTCTATGGCCTCACAATCCCATTCACCGACGAAAGGGTCCTACCGCTCAAGAAACCTCACAGACAGGAGATCGTCATATTTTCATCGGTTGTCGAGGATCACAAGGACCTTGTAAAACGTTGCATAGCACTCGGAGGCGATACCGTTCAGATCATCAACAAAGTTGTCTATGTCAATGGCAAGAAATTAAATGAACCCTATGTGGTTCATAGGGATCCGCGCGTATACCCGCCGTTGATGCCTGTGCGCACCAAACTTGAGCAAGAGATTTATCAAAAAAATTGGGTGGAGCGCAGGTTTATGGAGGGTTCCAACACCGGCCTGACCGCAGTCAGGGACAATTTCGGGCCGGTTGTCGTGCCCGAAGGTTACATGTTCGTGATGGGCGACAATCGGGATAACTCATTCGATTCGAGGTTTTTCGGGCCGGTGCCACTGAGCAAGCTCAAGGGTATGCCACTCATCATCTACTTTTCGTGGGACCCTTATCGCCCCCTATGGCCTATCTGGAAAAAAATTCGATGGTCGAGGCTCTTCAAGCTCGTTTTTCTCATGTAGCCCGACTCACAACTGGAGGTTGGGGTAAGCGGTGAGGTCAAGCCCATCCCTGAACCCATGTTCCAGCCTCACGTGCCCTGCCGCCCCTATCATCGCTGCATTGTCGCCACAATATTGAGGTTCGGGGAAAAATAGCTCCACTTTGCCGGTGAACGCCGAGCGGAATTTCTCCCGCAGTCGGCTGTTAAGCGACACGCCTCCAACGACGGCAAGTTTTTCGGCGCCAGTCTGTTCCACTGCTTTCTCGGTCTTCAGAAGCAGCGAATCGACAACCGCCTCCTGAAACGAGGCTGCGATGTCAGCGATGTGCTCCTCTATAAACTCCTTGCTCTGTTTCCGCAGGTAATACAGCACGGCGGTCTTGAGGCCGCTGAAGCTGAAATCGAAGTCCTTGGGCCGGGCACGTGGAAAATTAACGAACTCAGGATCGCCTTCTCTGGCAATCCTATCGATGTGTGGGCCTCCCGGATAGGGCAGACCCAAAAGTTTGGCTACCTTGTCAAAGGCTTCTCCAGCAGCATCATCGAGGGTGACGCCCAGAAGCCTGTAATCGAAATAGTCTGCCATCCACACGAGTTCGGTATGGCCGCCGGAGACAAGCAAAACGAGCAGAGGCGGCTTAAGTTCGGGATGGGAGATAAAGGCCGAGAAGATATGACCTTCAAGGTGGTTGACGCCGATGAGCGGACGGCGAAGCAGCTGGGCGATAGTCTTGGCGAACACGATGCCAACAAGCAGTGAGCCTATCAGACCCGGCCCTTTCGTAACAGCGATTCCCTCGATCTCATCCAGCCCCACGCCTGAGACAGCGAGCGCCTTTCGGGTGATGGGCCATATCAGTCTGATCTGGGCGCGAGACGCTATTTCAGGCACAACTCCGCCGAAATCAGCGTGTTCGAGCTGTGTATGAGTCACGTTCGACAGCACTTTAAGGCCATCGACCACGGCAGCGGATGTCTCGTCACAGGAAGTTTCAAAAGCGAGTATCTTCATGGTTCCACCGTTCCATTGACAGGCGCCGATTTTAACCTCCGCCTTTAGATGTGTCAAACGAAATTGGGCCGTTCGACATTTTTATGTGATATAGAATTTTTGAAAGTGGTTCCTGAGTTCCAGAAGGAACACAACATTGTCGGGCGAGACGCCCGCCCCACCATGACGCCCAACTCACCATGACGCCCAACTCACTGAAGCAGGCGGACAGTTATCCCGGATGTCACGAAGCCATGAGCGTCAGCGACTGGGCAGAATTGTAGCAGGCATGATAGGTTATGCGAAGGGATTAAAGGGGACTTGTGTCTGTATCTCCTCGCTAACTTTCCTGTTGTGTCAGTCAGCGCAAAGTAAACGCCCAATAGCCATCCCTCATTTTATCCTCACCTTGTAGGTGAAATAGCCAGTTTCGCCGGGCTGGAGGCTGTTTATCGGCCCCGGAGTCGTGCCGTCAAGGTTGTTGAACTCTATGCACAGAAACAGAGATCCGCCGACGCTCATGATCCACGCCCCATCGTTGTTAGAATCCGAACCGGTTTCCGCTTTGAGATACACGATGCTGCCGTTCGGATAGTGGAATTCGACATCCTGATTCGAGCCGTAGGCATCGCTGACAAATTCTACGTTCTGATCGATGGGGTCGGATATCACCACCGAGTCGATGGGCATGGTGCCGTTATTTTTAAAGGTG
>JAMOPK010000003.1 GCA_027064565.1 Caldifarciminota bacterium
GAATGAATTTGATGGTTCTTTGAAAAGAAAAAACAAACAGGAGGTAGAACCATGAGGCGTAAAGGCTTTACGCTCATAGAGCTTATGATCGTGGTGGCAATCATTGCCATCTTGGCGTCTATCGCCATACCGCAATACAAGAAGTTCCAGCTCAAGGCCAAGACATCTGAGGCCAAGAGCAACATCGGTGCAATCAGAAGTGCTGAGGAAACCTATTCCGCTGAGACTGACACATTTGTGGCCTGTGATTGGACTCCTGCTACTGTTCCTGGGGCTGCACCTGCAGATTTTACAGGAGGTGGTGCAAGCGACTTTGATAAGATTGGATTTAAGCCAGCTGGTAAAGTTTATTATAGTTATGCAGTGGGTTCAGGAAGCGACATTTCATCGTTCGACGTAACTACTAATGCTCTTGCTACAGATGGCACAGATATAGTCATTATTGCCGAGGGTGACTTGGACAACAATGGCGGTCACGGTGGCAGTCCTGATCCGTCAAATAATACCGATGATGGTGTATTTTGGTGCACGGATGAGAACCCGAAGATTGTGAATGAGCATCCTTCTGCGTTCTAATCCTGGAACTGCATAAAGGATTGTTGAGGGGGCTTAAAAGCCCCCTCTTTTTATATGTCCCGGAATCGCAGAAAAATGGGCGCCGAGAGGTGCCAAGCATGTGGTCATCCGCAAAGATTTTCCTTGCAGCCCGTGCACAAAGTT
Source organism: Caldifarciminota bacterium (assembly GCA_027064565.1). Lineage (GTDB taxonomy): Bacteria > Hydrothermota > Hydrothermia > B15-G9 > B15-G9 > WGAI01. The sequence continues at coordinate 721 of JAMOPK010000003.1, forward strand.
CGGCTATACGCCTCCCTGTCCGTTCAATTTCAGGTGCATGACCGAAATCGGGGTCGATGAAGTGGTTTCGGCGGTCATGTCGCTCATTTCTTTACGGGCTTGAAGTTCTCTTTGTTGGAGATGCTGTTTTCCCCATCCTGTTTATCTTCATCAAGGCTCAATTTCTTGAGGTCATCATAGGGGTATTTGTAACACATAACTATCAAGTTAAATTTATCGGCATCAGCTTTCTTGTTATCAGGTTCATCGACACTTTCATTCTCAGCTCTGTTAACATCCTCATCTTTAGGCTTATTGGTGTTTTGGTCTTTCTTATCGTCAGGAATTTTGAGGTCATCCCACAGCTTTCTCGGTGGATTGAGGTAAATCTCATAAGTTTTTCCATCTTTCTCAATTCTTGATATGTAAATTTTGACATCTTCTGGTAGATTTTTAACAAAATGATCCTTGCCTTCTACCTCCACACTCAATCCGACCACGATCATGGGGTTATCAGGTGGGGAAGCTTTAAGGATAGTGTCCACGACCTCCTTGAAGTTTCTGCCTTTCAGTTTATTATAGATTTCCTTGTTTTTCTCTTTGAGCTGCTTCATCTCAATCATGTGGAATTCATTGGTATCATTGGAATATCTCAGCAGTTGATAGTAAACTTCATGGAGTCCCGGATAGGAAGCTGACTGGACAACTAATCCGCCGGCGAATTCCTCGCTGGAAACCACCACATCGGCCCCTGCCTGCTTCAAAAGCTCGACACTGGTCACTTTTTCTGCCTCAGCCACTACCGTGGGCTTGACTTTGTCTTTTCCCTTCAACCCATCGGATTCATTTTCATCTTTTCTATCTTTCTTAACTCCTTCAAAAACCCTTTTGAGAGATAAGAGGATCATCGCGGTCTCGGCATCCGGGTCATCAAGTCCCTCTTCTTCCCTTGCAAGCACCAGAATTGCCCTTGCTTTGTGAACATCAACAGCCCTGAGCATGTTAATATTCAGGGGATTGCCGCTTATGAAGGTTATTTTGTCAGGGTTTATTTCGGCATTGATCTCTTTTAGGTATTTCTGCTCAACATCAGGCAGAGGATTACGGGTTAAAACCACAATGTTAGAATCGCCCAGAGGGGACTTGATCACCTCTCTCAGAATCTTTTCCCCTCGATCATTCCAGTTGATTATCAACACATGATCTTTGTAGTCCATCACAACAAGCCCTCCTTTCATTCTCCTTTCTGTGAAAAATGACGATAAAATTGCAGTAAAAGTGGATAAAACCATGATTGAGCCGAAGAAAATAACCAGCGAGGCGAGGATTCTGCCGGCTATAGTCACCGGCCCCCTATCCTCAAGCCCGCTGAAGAGGTAAACCACGACCGACCAAAGTGACTCAATGAAGTTGTCAAAATTTACGTTTTGTTGTTGTTCTACATGGAAAAGGAAAAAACTGCCCCAGATCCACACAGCTATCAGAGATAGCAGTAAAAGCCATATCTCGTTGAGAACTGAGGTCTTCTTCCTTAGTTTCCAGTAGAAGCATGATAACAACAAGGAAAGCAGTATACCGCCTACAAATGAACAAAAGGCGATTGGGCTTTTTATCTCCTCAATTCCAGAAATTCCATAGATGGCCAGAACAACCAGAGTCACAACAATAAAGTATCTCACCCATCGCCATACAGTTTTAAAGTTCGAAAGGCCAAGCTTGATTAAAAAAGTGATCAGTGCTATTGCCAAGAACCATTCCCGGCAGTCCTTCCACAAATGCACAGGCTTTAGGAGTCCATAGCACAACAAAGATAAAGACAGAAAAAGCACGCCCGTTGAAGGGACAAGCAGAGATTTCAAAGTCGATATTTTGGGCCTCGTGAGCTCAAATTTGGACTCCACATCTGGCTCGAACAACGAACGGAAACTCCAGGCGCCAAGCAGTGCACCAATAATAAAAAGACGCACCATGTGAACCGTGTCTTCTATATGCACTTTTTGCCCGGCGTAGAGAAAGAGAAATCCAAGGAACACCATAGCGATCAAAAAAGTCAGAATTCCGAGAAAATCATTTATGAACCTACCGTTGATAGAGATCCCTTTGAAATTTCTGGATAGATAGATTGGACCAGAGTTTTCGGGAAACTCGAGCAGCCCCAATCTTCTGACAAGCAGATTTTTCCAGTCGGAAGACACCGAAGCGCTAAAAAAGAAAAACATCATGAAAACTATGGCCAGAACGCTGAAAACCTCAATGTATAATTTCTTTGTCCAGAACTCCCTTGCGAATTCATCCCAGTTAGATACGATCGAGATGTGGGTGTTGCGGTGTACTATGTCCTTGACCAAATTTTTAGCCTTAAGTCTGCTTGAACTGGCCGCGGCATCCCCTATTTTTCCAGTGGAAAACCTATAAAGCTCCGTCAAAATGTATCTGATAAACCTATTGTAGAAATCATCGTTTCCGGAAGATTCACCGAATAATTTCTTTATGGCATCTTTGTTGACAAGTAGGAGTGCGCTGACACTAACGGTAGAGACAGGTTCCCCAAGGTTTTTGTAATGAGTTTTGTCCTGAATGGTAAACCTTCTAAGGTATTTCAGCTGTTTCTTCTCAAAAATCACTCTCATATCTTCGGGGGTGAGCGAAATCAGCCTGTATTTCGATATGTGTTTTTGTAGGGGATCCACTGGCGGTGCAACAACGAGTGCACCTGCAAAATTTTTGGACGCGCTATCTATAACTGTCTTAAGCACCCCCTGTATTGAGTTCTGCGTGTAGTAATCCAATTTTTTTCCAAGTGAGGCCATTATGCGCCATGTAGTTTGGTAACTGCCTGATTCCTTGCCAAGGGTGACGATCTTTTCGACGGTTTTTACATTGACGGGACTGTTTTTGGGAGCAATCAGATGCAATGCTTCATCAAAGAGATCAGCTATCACATAAACTTCCAATTGAGCGTCAGGATTTTCATAAAGCAGTTTGAAATACACCATATCGCTTTGCGCTATTGCAATGTGGTAACTGGAATCTATGAGCAGCTCGAGATTCCTGCCGGATGCACCAACACTATCTATGTGAACTCTATATCCGTCAGTTCCAAGACTCATAACCTTTTTGAGCGAATCGATGAAGATAGTGTCATCGTAGGTGGTGTCTGGATGTTGGAGGACGGATTGAATAAATTTGGCCACGTGATAATAGTTTCCATCCGGTAAGCCGGCTGCAATTTTGATAACCGAGGCACCTATTGCCTTACTATAAACCATAATCAAAACTAACAGGATAACTTTTATCTTTTTCATAGCAAGAATATTTTAGAGGCAAACTTCCACAAAATTCAAAACACGCAGGGCTATTATGAAAAAAAATTTGTTTTCCTTAAATCTCAACAAGAGCTTCCTTATTCTCCTACCCTCCTCGATCCTTTTATTTCCTTAAGTTTCGACAGCGCATTGTAATAGACAGCAGCTTTCTCGAATTTTAAGAGCGACGCGGCGTTCAAGTTCCTCGATAAGTTCAAATTTGCCCATGGCGCTCTTTAATCCCTTCGGGTACATCAGCTCATGAAGGTCAAATTTGAGGTTTACGAATTGGAAAAGGCATTACACAATTTTTAGGGTAAGTACCCCTCTTTCCGTTAAAGGGAATGATCTTCGCCGTCAGGTGCCTTTGCTGCAATACACAATAGTTGAATACGACTGCCCTGCTCAGGATAGTTCTAACAGTTTCTCCTTGATCATCTCCTTCAACTTTTCCATGTTGCGGCCGGTTCTCGCCGAGACAAAGACGTGGTCATCGTAGCGCTCCGCAAGCCTATCAATTATGGCCTCGTCTATCAGGAGGTCGATCTTGTTAAAGACCCTGATGATCGGCCGGTCAGTGCATTTCAGCTCCTCAAGCGTCCGTTCGACTATCTCTATCCGTTCGTCCAGCCGGCTCGATGTGATGTCGATGACGTGAAGCAACACGTCAGCTTCCTCTACAACCGCCAGGGTGGCATGGAAGGACGCAACGAGGTTCGGGGGCAGATCCTCGATGAAGCCCACGGTGTCGGAGAGCACAACGGGTTTCGGAAGCCCTTCCACGTGGAGCACCCTCGTTGTGGCATCGAGCGTGGCAAAAGGTTTATCTTCAACAAGGACGCCGGCATGGGTCAGCATGTTCATGATCGACGACTTGCCCGTGT
>JAMOPK010000004.1 GCA_027064565.1 Caldifarciminota bacterium
CCCGTCGAAATCGAGAGACTGCATCAGCACTGGGAACGGATCCTGAAGGCCGCACAACAGGCCGACATCTTTATCATCACCCACTACCATTACGACCACCACAATCCCGATCACATTGAAATCTTTGAGGGCAAGGAAGTTTACATCAAACATCCGTTTGAGAACATAAACCGCAGTCAGCGGGGAAGGGCATCCTTCTTTCGGGAAAGGCTGGGCGAACTTCCTTCAAAGGTGGAATTTGCCGAAGGGAAAACGCTCAGGTTTGGCAGGACAACAATCGTTTTTTCGGACTCCGTTTTCCACGGCACAAACTCACGGCTCGGCCATGTTGTCGAGGTGTTCATCGAGTCGCCGGACGGCACCTTCCTGTTCTCGTCCGACGTTGAGGGGCTGGCTGTCGAGGAGCAGGTGAGATTCATCCTTGAACATCCCGCGGAAATCATTTACATCGATGGGCCAATGACTTACATGCTCGGCTATCGCTACTCCGCGAAACACCTTGAGCGGAGCATCGAGAACCTGATCCGCATAATCGAGGAGGTCAGGCCGAAAGTCATGATACTCGACCACCATCTCTTGAGGGATCTCCACTGGCGCGAGCGGATGGCGCCCGTTTTTGATGCCGGTGAGGGCAATGGTGTTAAAGTTGTCTGTGCCGCTGAGTTTATGGGTGAGCCTGTCGAACAGCTTGAAGCCCGCAGAAAGGAACTTTATGGCAGGAAATAACAGGAGCAGGGCATGATACTGGAAAATGTGCTGGGAGCCATAGGGAATACGCCTCTGGTCGGGTTGAACAGGGTGGTCGAAGGCCTCAGGGCGCAGGTGGCCGTTAAACTGGAGTTCATAAACCCCGGCGGCAGCATCAAGGACCGGATGGCGCTCCACATCGTCAGAAAAGCAATAGAGGAGGGGAAGCTGAAGCCATCAACGACCGTCGTTGAGGTGACTTCGGGCAACACCGGGACCTCGCTTGCCATGCTCGGCGCCATCTATGATTTCAAGGTCGTGCTTGTGGTCTCTCCCAAGGTCTCGCAGGAAAAGATCGGCACGATGAGAGCCTTTGGCGCGGAAGTTGTGGTTGTCGATGGAACGTTCAAGGAACAGCGTGCGGCCGCCCTCGAAATAGGCAGGAAGCATGGCGATTTCTTTTACGTGGATCAGGATAACAACCCATACAACGCTGAGGCGCATTATCTTACCACGGGACCGGAAATCTGGGAGCAAACTGGCGGGCGTGTGACGCACTGGGTAGCCGGGATCGGCACCGGCGGAACGCTGATGGGAACCTGCAGGTTCCTCAAGGAGAAGAATCCGGCTGTCAAATGCATCGGCGTCGATCCGAAAGGCTCGATTATCTACCCCACCTTCAAAGGGATGAAAGACATTCGCTATGAGAAATACGAAATTGAAGGCATAGGCTCTGACATAATCCCCGGTCAGCTTGATTTCGATCTCATAGACGACATGATTCAGGTGGATGATGCCACCAGCTTTGAGATGGCCAGACGACTTGCGATGGAGGAGGGGATTTTTGCCGGCGGTTCTTCGGGCTCCAACGTCCATGCCGCCCTTCGGGTCGCAGAGAGATTGGATGAAAACGGCCTTGTGGTGACCGTGATCCCGGATAGCGGCTGCAAATACGTGAGCAAACTTTTCAAAGGGAAGCAATAGAAATGGAGATTGTAAAACCGGTTATTCGGACATCTCAGTTGTCTGCTCTGTCCACGCAGGAATTGGCCGGGGCCGATTACGAAGTAGTGGATTCCATAAACTTCAAAGACATAAAGGAACTTAAAAAACTCAGGGAGGTCACTGTTCCTATCATAAAAAACACCATGCCTGACACAATTTTGAAAATCAAACCATTGCCCAGATAATTTTAGCCCTTTCGCATGGGGAGGAAGCCGCGATATCAAATTGGAGCGAAAGCTATGAAGAAAAAAGTGTTCCTTGTGGGGAACGCCCATCTCGATCCGGTGTGGCTGTGGCGCTGGTTCGAGGGAGTGACCGAGGCAATCGCCACATGTGCCACAGCCGCTGAGCTGATGGATGAATATCCGGAATTCATTTTCACCCGCGGCGAAGTCTGGGTCTATCGGTGGATAGAGAAATACCATCCTGAACTTTTTGAGCGGATCAAGGAACTGGTGCGTCAGCGTCGCTGGATCGTGGTCAACGGCTGGTGGGTTCAGCCCGATATGAATGCGCCTTCAGGCGAATCCTTTGTCCGTCAGGGACTTTACGGCAAGAGGTATTTCATGGAAAAGTTTGGGATCGAACCCACCATTGGCTACTGCGTGGACAGTTTCGGACACGCCGCCACCCTGCCTCAGATATTCAAGAAATGCGGATATGAAGCTTACGTCTTCACAAGGCCGAGCCCTCAGGAAATCCAGTTACCTCAGGTCTTCAGATGGCGCTGGAAGGACGGCAGCGAGATCATCGGTTATCGGGTTTCGGGGCACTACGAGACAAGGGATATGGTTGACCTCTCGCCTTACATCGACCAGAACATCGATGCCTCGCCCCCGGATATCCCTTACGTCATGGCGTTTTACGGTGTCGGCGACCACGGCGGCGGCCCCACAAGGTATCAGCTGAACTGGATTCTGGAAAACAAAAACTACCGCGACGATGCCGAACTCGTTTTCGGCGACCCACTTACCTATTTTGAGAAGATAAGGCCATATCGGGATAAGCTCCCGACCTATGAAGGCGAAATACACCATCACGCTATCGGTTGCTATTCGGCCAACGCCCTTATCAAATGGTTGAACCGACAGGGCGAAAACTGGCTCCCTGTTGCGGAAATCCTGTCCGTTGCTGCCCACAGACTGGTGGGGGAACCTTACCCCTATGGCATTTTCGAGGAACTATGGAATAGGTTGAATTTCAATCAGTTCCATGACATACTGAGCGGGACGACCATCAAGGACGGAGCCGTTGACGCCGTTCGGGAACTTAACCGTATCGTTCACACCGCTGAGGAACTTACTTATCTGAAACTCCATTCTCTGGTCTCCAGAATGGACACCAGAGGCGAGGGAATACCGTTTATCGCCTTCAATCCGTCTCCTTTCCCGCGCGAGGAATACGTCGAATTTGCGCCGTGGACGGAATGGAAAAAACTTAAAGCCGGTTATGTCATCGATTCCAGCGGCAGGAAGGAGCCGTTTGTGACCATGCAGCCGGCCCCGCTTGTTTGGGGACAGAACCGGATAATTTTCAAAGCATCGCTTCCGCCGTTCGGCTACAGGGTTTACTGGCTTGTTGAGTCGGAAGATGTTGCACCTGAGACCGACATCAGGGTCTCAGAGCGCCAGCCCACGATCGAGAACAGGTTTTATCGAGTCAAATTCACCCCTGACCACAGGATCGAGATTTTCGACAAGGTGCACAACCGCCGCATCTCCGACGAGTTTCAGGTCGGTGTTGTGGTGGATGACCCCTATGATACTTGGGGACACAAAACCTGGAGCTTTGACAGGGATGGCTATCTGATGCAGTTTGTCGAGGCCGAGATAGTCGAGTCAAACCCGTTCAAAGCCACCCTCAAGATCACCGCAAGATACAAAAACTCCCACCTGATCCAGCGGATTTCCCTCTATGCCGACCAGCCTGTGATCATCACGCACTTCCAGGTCAACTGGAACGAGGAGCGGAAGCAGTTGCGCATTGTTAGCCGGTTGAGAAAGCCGATCATTCGGCTGAAGGTCGAGGCGCCTTATGGCTTTGTGGAGCGGACGCCCGACGGCTACGAACAGCCCATGCAGCGGCTTTTAATGGCGGAGACCGGCGATTTCGGGTTTGCCATCGCAAATGACGGCAAATATGCCTATGATGCCTACAACGATACGATCAGGATAAACGTCCTGAGGTGTGTGCCTTACGCCTGGCACCTGCCCTTCGAGCTTGAAGAGGCAAAGGATTATGACTTCCTCGACAAAGGCCTGCACGAGTTCACCCTCTGGAGCTGGGTCTATGAGCCGGGCGACGACCAACATGCCGAAAACTTCCGAATCGCCCACAGACTTAACAGGCCGCTGCTCCTCATGTCGGTGCCGAAACATGAAGGGGAGCTTGCTCCTGAAGGGCAGGTTCTCGATTTTGAGACCACTGATAACGTGATGGCTGAGGTGATGAAGCTCCGCGAGGACTCTCCAGATGAGGTTGTCCTTAGAGCGTGGGAAACTACGGGCAGAGAGGGTGAGATAAGGCTGGAAACCGGCAAATCCGTGCTCGATTTCAAGGTAAACCCTTACGAGATTAAGACGCTCATCATCAAACGCGATGGTGTGGTGGAATCAGACCTTTGTGAGCGTGAGATGGAGGATTGAGAGGTAGATCCTGAAGGGGAGTGTCCGGCAACGTGCTCATTTTGTTGGGCGAGGTGCCCTCACCATTAACATTTGGTTTATTCCCTGATGGGGCAGGCAGAGAATGGCCTTCCCTGCTATTGAGATTGCCTGAAAATTTGGAAAAATCATCGACGTGAAATTCGATGAAACTTTTTAAACAGCCTTGAATCCCGAAAAATACGGATGCATAGGCTGTGGACGGGACTTATTCCGGATTTGGATTGTCTTATAATTCCACACGTGCTTAAACAGGAGGTATCATGAAACTCATAGCCCTTATTTTGATGGCTTCTTTGAACGGCAGATGGCACACGCTTGCCGATGCGGACATGATTTACAGGATATTGCCATCGGGGAACCCACAGACGGCCGACACCATTATCCTTGCCACATCGGGCGGGGTAGTTTACTTTGACATCTCTGCCCGTCAGGTCGTGGAGCGCTACACCAACACCGAGGGGTTGCTTGGAGTTGTTGTTACTGA
>JAMOPK010000005.1 GCA_027064565.1 Caldifarciminota bacterium
AGAATCCGCCCGAATACGATAACATCCCCGGCGGTCCACAGATTGAAAAGGCCGTCGAGGTGCTCATGAAAGAGATCGGAAAACAGGAATAACCTCCAGGAGGCGGGGAAGTTGAATCCCCGCCTCAGCCCTTACAGCACATCAATCAGAAAGTAATCTATCGTGCATTCAGCAAAAAGCTTTGACAACCACGCTCAACATCGCACCTGCATAAGGGTTCCCATATTTTCTAAAGGTTAGCTGTTTTCCTGATGTTTCCTGTTTCTTCGTAAGTTTCGATAATCTTACGCCGAGTTTCAAAAGGGTTCATCTTTAGGGCCTCATGGTAAGTGAAACAAAACTTGTCTGGTTCCTCCTTCTGGAGAGACTGATTTTATCTCACGGAGCCAATTTATCAGGTCTCTTATCAAATTCTTGTTGGTGGGCGGATCAACATCTCCTGGCAGTTTTACACACAGCCTTTTTGACTTGCTATAATGGACTGCTGAATAATTGCACCCCCATGAAACTGGATAAGAGAATTAAACGGGGAATTCAGATTGCAATTTTATCTTTTACGCTTGTCTCTACAGTCTTGCTCGTTCTTACAATTGATAAACGCACATTGGAAAGCCTTAAGAGCTTTAAACCTGAGTTTTTTTTGCTAATAGTTATTGTCTGGTTTCTTTACCGATTTGCCGATGGAGTTGGTATCTCACTAATTGCAAGGCTTCTTGGACACAGGATCTCCCCGATGAAAGGCTTTGAAATTGTGCTTGTAGGGCTATTCCTATCCGCCGTTACCCCTTTCCAGGTCGGCGCGATACCCATGCAGATTTATATGCTACATGAGGAGGGGATGGATTTCGGGCGGGCCACGGCCGTTATGATGGCACGTAGCGTCATTTACTATCTTGTTAGGATTCCTTTTTTGCCTATTATTTTCATGACGTTGAGTGTTTCTTCTAACTTTATGATCAAATTTCTTTTAGGAATTCTGCTCATCATTAGTTTCGGCTCTATTGTTTTTTACTTTCTCTTTGTGCGACGGCCGGATATCCTTTTAAAACTCATCCCGTCCAAATGGCCCAAGGTCAAATCGTTTCTTTTTACGGAGCTTAGTGATTTTCAGGAAGGGATAAAAGTTTTGTTAAATGCGGGAGATATCCCGGGCACGATTCTAGTATTTCTCGTCTATCTGATTTCTACCATTTTGCTTGCTGCAATAGCGCCTTTAACGCTTTATGGAATGGGCTTTAATCCACATCCGCTGAAAGCTGCATCTACCTTGATTCTCATGTACAGCAGTTTGATATCTACCCCAACGCCTGGTGGGGTCGGCGTAACTGAGACAGTTGCTGCTGCACTTTTCTCGGATCTCTGTCCCAAATACGCTATAGGGATATTTGTCATTTTGCTCAGGTTGTTCACCTTTTACATAGGTGCCATTCTGGGCGGAATAACCTTTTTCCGTAAATCGTTAACCCTTGAACCTTTGAAACGCAAGGAATAAGATATTACAAGGATTACGTGAATTCAGGAGGTGGCTAAATGAGAAAAGCAATTGGAGTAATTATCGTTGGCTTAATTTCTGTGATCGTTGTTGTTTTTTCAGGAGCATGCCTTAAAGAGCCACAAGGTCCAACGAAATGGGACATCCATCTTGCTGCCCCTCTGGTTAGAGATTCCGTTCTGTTCAGCGATTTCGATATCAATTTCGATTCATCCTTCACCACGTTCTACGATTCCATGGGGATTCTTACCGTTAGTTTTTCCGATTCCATGCCGCCTGAATCGCTGGCCGATCTTGTGGATATCCCTGAAATACATGATTCTGCCATCATAAACATTGGTGAGGCCATCATAACCGATATCGATACATCGAATATTAAATTTTCAATAATCAACATAGTGCCTTCTACCATTGCTCCATTTATTCCGGATTCGGGGATAGCGGTCATTCCGTCATTTTCAAACGTCATTTCGGCGCTGGACACCATAACGGAAATCCATTGGGCAAGCTTACGCGGCAGCAGGGTGTTCCTTTCCGTAAAGAATTTCGTTCCCGTGATGTTTGATTCTTTGATGGTGAATCTTTTCAATTCTCGGGGACAACAAATAATCTCATTTAAGTTTTTTTCTCTCGGATACAATGGGGAATACGACACTACAATATCTGTTGGGCAATTATGGATAGATTCGATAATCAATTACGACATAAGGGTTTATTCTTCAGGAAGCGGAGGGGACAGTGTCTTAGTCACCAGAAGGGATTCCATGGTAATCGAGTTTGCACTTGATTCTCTGTGTGTGGACAGCATGGCGGTTTCGGGGGGCAAGATAACCGGAGAAAAAAGCACACATGAAACTTTTTATGTGGAACATAACATCCTTGTTGATACTGTTGCATTCTCAAACGGTGTTCTACGATTAAACATTTTTAACTATCTGTCCTTCCCTGTGTCTATGATGATGAATATTCCGGAGTTTTCCTTCGATACAACGCTTTTTATGCCGGAAAATTCATTATGCAATGTAGTTATAGACCTTTCTGACCATCCATACGTCAGGCTTGATCCGGATTCCAATTCCATTTCGGCTGAAGTAAGGCTGGATTCCGACATTCCGTCCGATTCGGTTTTCATCCTGCGGAGCAGAGATAGCCTTGGCGTGCACGCTGACATCCTAGATGCACGGTTCAGTCATGCATCGGTTACATTTAGTGAGCCTTATACCGATACGTTGCCCGAGGATACTGTAAACCTGGGAGATTTTGATATTCCCGAAGGCATCGATATCGAACATGTCATGCTGAACATCCAGCTTGTCAGTTCTTTGTTCTTCCAGCCCATGATAAATTTGACGTTTGTTGGTTACCGCGATGATGGGGATTCCATCGTTTTTCCCATAAGGAGCTTTCGACTGCATCCCGGAACGCCGTTTGCTCCTGAAACCACCGATTTGACCGTTGACATAGCGCCTCTTATCAATTTCCGACCGAATTTAATCACGATGAAAGGCACCATTGAAATCGATGGAAGCGGCTCGATATACGAAAACTCAAGCTTCAACGCAAAATACGGGGTCAGGGTGCCACTGATACTGAACATCGAGGCCGATACGCTTTACTCCGATACCTTTGAGCTGAACCTTGATGATGACTTCGTGGACATGCTCCTTGATTCATCGATTCTGAAGGAGGTCTGTGTGATCCTGAATGTCAGAAACAGGTTTCCGTTTGGTTTCAACGAGCTCAAATTGGTCTTGATGGACACGACGAGGGGCGACAGCATGGTTCTGCCGCTTCGAGGAACATTTCCGCCGGCGCCAGTTGACCCATTCGGCATCCCGATCGCAGATACGATCTTCGCCGACACCATTCTGATAGACAGTGCAGCAGCCAATTTCCTTGGTAGGGCCAACAAAGGTTATGGGGTCATTTCGTGGAATCCTGTTGAAAGGGCGGCCCTGTTCAGGGACAGCAAAATGGAATATCGAGCCTATGGTTTTATCAAAGCCCGAATGGATGCTGGAAAACTGGCAGGAGGTGAAGAATGATCACCGGGCTTCTGACCGTGTTTCTCGCTGGTTATTTTGCTGCGCCTTCGGCAAGGGCGCTTGCCCTTGGCGGTGTGCCACTCTCAGGTTATCAGGACCCTGCAACTTCATGGCTGAACCCGGCTTTTCTGAGCGTCAAACAGGAGTCGCACGTCCAGCTTGGCCACGTGGAGACGCCCATCGGCGTCCCGGCTGTGATCTCCAGATATAAAGTGATCGATTCGCTATCCCGTCAGGATGACTTCCGCTCCCGGTATAATCTCGGCTACTACGTGCTTCCGATCATCAACAGCCAGAGCAACGTCTTCTCGCCCAACGTGCTTTATGACTTCTTCTTTTCAGACAGGACGCTGTCCGATGCCGACAAAGAAGCCTTCCTGTCGAAATTCAAAGACGGATACGCAACGCTCAGGACAGACCTTGGACTTTTCGATCTGAACGTATCCAGCGGAGGGTTTAACATCTCCCTGAGCCATACGACCTATCTGAAATTCAGGCTTCCCCGCCCGATTTTTGAGCTTGTGCTTTACGGAAATGAACTTGACAGGCGCTACAGTTTGAACTCCAACAACACCTATTTCGAGGAGCTCAGCTCGGTGAACCTTTCCGTGGCCTATTCCCATGAGTTTGATGTCAAAGGCATCCCGGTTTCTTTGGGCGCTGGACTCAGGTTCACGAGGGTTATTCCATTTTCCGAGCTTGTGCAGGCGACAGGGGACGAGGCTCCGCCCTTCGAGTTCGGCTATCTGAGATTGAATTCCATAGATTTCTCCGTCCTGACCGATACCGAGAAGATAGTCATCGAGGGCGGCAGGACGGAACTCCTTTTCGGTGCTGGCAAGGTTGCAACCGGTGTTGACATCGGGCTTGTCGCCTCGCCGTATCCCGACCTCAACATCGGCTTTGCTCTGATCAACATCGGGGCAAGGTTGAACTTCACCTCCAATGACTCCATGATGGTTATGATTTTCGGCGCCGATACGATTGAGGGCATTTTCGGCGATTCTGTCGAGATTGAGCCTGACACCGTCTTTACAGTCTCGGCGGAAGGTCAGAGTGCGAGCATGCCTCATATTGCGAGGTTAACCGCGACGTATCAGTTCAGCGACATCCCGACAACGCCGTCAGTTGGGGCGGAGCTGAGGTTCGTTCTGAACGAATCCATGGCCCTGAACAAGGGAACGATCCTGTCACTTGCGACCGAGGTGCATCCAACAACATGGTTGCCGCTTAGGTTTTCGCTCTCCTTCGGCGACCC
>JAMOPK010000006.1 GCA_027064565.1 Caldifarciminota bacterium
CTCGTCGTCCACCAGCAAAATGTGGCCTCTCACAGGTTTCACCACCCACGTGTAGGTCGCGGAGTCCGGCGAGATAGCGCCGGCTTCATCAAATGCCTTCACCGTGAACGTCCTTTCGCCCGGCTCGATGTCCCTTATCGTGATGTGGTTAACCGTGCCGTCATCTATGACGTTCCACGTGGAGTCTGTGTCCAATTTCCACAGGTAGCCGGATATCGTCTGGTCGCCATCATCGTCGTGTGCCTCCCAGTAGAACGTTGCCACCGGGAAAGTGGTATCCTGAGGCAGGCTGTTGTAAACGAAAGCTATTGTCGGAGGCGTGTTGATTGTTGGGATGACCACCTCGGCGGGCGTCGGGTCCTGCGCCCCCTCATTATCGACCGCCACGGCCTGAAAACGGTGTTCGATAACCGTGCTTTCGGAGTGGAATATGATGAGAGATTCGGTCGATGTGGTCCACACCCAATCCGAGGTATCGATTTTGATGTAGTAGCCCACCACGTAGCCGTCCGGGTCGTTGCCCCACCAGTAAATCATCTGGCGCCCGCCCACGGTATCGGTCCTGCCCTCGACGAAGAGGTGGGTCTCCGGAGGGATGTTCTCAACCGGATTGGGAACGGGCGACTTGAGGCACCCCATGACCAGAAACGATGACAAAAACAGGGTCAAAAGTAGCTTTTTCATCTCATTCCCCCTTTCACTTAATTACGAGGAACCTGCCCCTCTGAATCTCGCCTGTATCCTGATCCCTGACGACGAAGATGTAAAGTCCGGTCGCAATCTCCTGATTTTTATCGGAGATGAGATTCCACGGCTCCTCACCGGTGACATCGCTGTGGTGCTCAAGCGTTTTGACCAGATCTCCAGCGAGGTTGTAAATGTAAATCGTGCAGTTCCTTGGGAGGTTATAGAACCTGATCATCCTGCCGTAAACGTCATCTTTGTCCCATATCGCTTTGAGTTTGTAGGGATTCGGATAGACGCCGACTTTGGCTGTGCTTGCTGTGGCCGGAGGCGTTCCGGGGATCACCTGAGTCTCGTTGACCCGCTTTGAGCTTTCCAGACTCTCAAGTCCGAGTTCCGGGTTTCCCATGTCAAAAGAGGTTATCGCATAGACGTAAGTGAACCCGTTTCGCACGCCTTCATCCTCGAACTTATACCACGCAAATGTGTCGTTCTCAAAGCCCTGAGGCGGAGGCACGGTGTCGGGCAGTCCGGTGTTGAACCCCAATGTGTCCGGGACGTCAAACTGTGCAAGCATGACCCAGTTTGTGTCGGTAACCTCACGCCTGTATATCCGATAACCCTCAAAATCTATCTGATGCGTGTTGGGGTCAGGCACATGCTCAGGCGAGCTGTCCCAGTAGAGGGTTATCTTGCGGTTGTCAGGCACGGCCACGAGCCTTGGCGACGGCGGAGGTGCCGGCAGGATGTAGTGTGCATCATAGGCCCGCTGCGCCCAGCTGGCGTTTGTCATCAGGTGAGGTGTGTTTTCTCCACCAACGAATGCGAAGACCACGGTCAGCGAATCGCCGTAGTTGAGATGCGGGATGGGACCGAAGGAGATCATCGGGATCGGATCAGGATAGCCGTGAATCGAGACATACTCGTCGTCCACATCCGGATCACGTTCACCGTTGGCCATCAGGGCATAGCGCATAATGTCATCGACGCTCCCCGCCATGTCCTGCCATGCCCACCAGTTGAAAGAAATCGTGTCTGGCTCGATCTGCTGGCCGTTCAGCTCAATGCCTAACAGTTTTATTCCGCCGGTCGTGAAATCGGCGAGGGTGTCCGTCCCATCGTTGTGCTCATAAACCATGTGCAGTGTATCGTTGTAGAAAAGCCTTTTGTGCTGGAACATCGCCGCTGTGTTGAACTGGTCGCCCCAGTAGTCCCTGTTGGCCGTGACAAGCTCGGCATACATGCCCACATAGATGTTGTTCAACGCTGTCCGGTCGCTCCGATCGTTGATAATTGTGAAGCTCAGGATCACGAAATCGTCGGCGTAGGAGTAACTCCACGCATAGCTGCGCTGGATCACTTTGAGGCCCAGTGGGGTGTGGTGGATCACCGGATAGAGGTAATCGTAATAGGTGGCGATGAAGTCCTGCTCCGAAACAGCGTTGGGATCGTAGGCCGGTGAAGTCAACAGCGTCGAGCGCTCGATGATGGTGTCGTTGAGGGCGTCGGTGGGGTAGAACTCGAAGCCTTCCGAACCGGCTGAGGCGCCCGTTGCGTCAACAACCCCCGTGGTCACAAGGGTGTCGCCGTTGACGGTTATCGCCCCGACCCACAACCCTGCCCGGTAGAGGTGTTCTGTCCTTGAATGGATGGGATACTCGAAGGATGGGAGCGGCTGTCGGTTTATCGATACCCTGAACCCGTTTCCGATCATGCCGAAATTGGTTATGGTGAGCGCTATGTTTCCGATATTAGTGTATTTGGTGGCCTGAGTAACGCCACTCAACCCGGTGCTCCATAAAGCAAGGGCAACAATCACAAATCCAGCATTTGCAAAGTTTCTTCTCATCATCTTTAACCTCACTTCCATCAATGCCTTTGGCGCTCAAGCATTATAACGGCTTGAAATTTTATGCGCAATAACATGCCTCATCGTCCGAACGGAACGGTGTCCCTGACGCAGCAGTCAGACATGTCCCGCCATGTGTCCATGCCATTTGAGGTAACCACTTGTTGACCAATGTGTTAATCGTTAAACGAATTTCACAAATTTTACATTTTTCACGAAAACAGGATTTCCGTTTTCAAGCCGCAACTCCCGTTTTATGAGCCGGGAGTAGGGATTCCGCTGTTCAGCGTTCCGGAGATAATCCCGCTTGTTGACTTTGTTTCTCCGTAAGATTTACAATTGCCCATAATTCATATGGATCATTAACAAACATGGAGGTCATTAGTAATGGCAGTGCAAAAGTATGGTAGGGTCAAATGGTTCGACCCTAAGAAAGGCTACGGCTTCATAGAGGCCGAGGATGGATCTGGTGATGTGTTCGTGCATTTCTCCGACATAGCAGGAGAAGGCTATCGCACGCTTCAGGAAGGCGAAAGAGTAAGATTCGAACTCATCGAATCGGAGAAAGGCCCTAAGGCTGTGCATGTAGAGAAGGCATAACCAACGAAAACGAAAGGGGGCGGCTTCGGCCGCCTCTCTTTTTCCCTCCTTCAATTCGAGTTTGTCAGATAGTTCCTCAAGTCATTTTTCGATGATTGGATGAACAACGAGGATTATACCTGCCAATTTTTAAAGTCAAAATGCAAAACCGATAGGAGATGGTGATCCCTACTAAGCTTATAGCGCGTTGGCTCATAACATTCCCACATAAAAATGCGCTCCCCGTCGGCGAGCGAGATGGGACAGTTGGACGAGAAAAACCCTATGGGAGAATCATGATTTTCTGAATGCCCCGATTTTTATTAACGACGAAGTAGAAGCCCGGTCGGGAAATTCGAACTTTCCCATCCTGCCCGATTTTCCTTCCGGCCGCCGAATAGATTTCGCCTTTCGTTTTAATGGTTTCTCCGGCCTTTAGGACCATGAACTCCGGTTTTGAGCTGTTGGAACCACGTCGAGCTTCCTCTATACCACTGGCATAGATTGTGAAATTGAAGGTGCTATCGGGTCCCGATTCACCTATCCGGTAGAATTTCCCGTGAATTACCCCTGTTGAATCCAGTTCCATCAGGAGGAAATGGTGACAGGCGCATCCGAACGGAGGCGGAGAAATGTAGCCGTAAGTTGGAGCGCCACCTCCCCCGCTGATGATATACCAGACACCCCGATATTGATGCCTGTCGTATAGGTGCTGATGGGAGAAAAAGCCGATCGGCACACCGTACTCGGCCATCAGGTTACTAAATTGTTCTGTGTGACTCATCTCGTAGTTAGGCCGAGGATAATAGTTTGAGTAACCGAGGCAATGAGTAGTGTCGTGTCCCGGCTGATATGGCGGAACATGCGCAAAAACAAAGCTTATTAATCCTCTCGTTCTTGCGTCCGCAAGCACAGACTCAAGCCAGCTCAGTTGCTCTTCCGTCACAAGGTAATCGATGTAATGACCATAATTACCAGTCAATGAATCCTGCTGACAATCAGCAAGCACAATGAACCTGTATCTGCCGTAGTCGAAGAAATAATCCGTTTCTCCGAATATGGAATCGTAGAGGAGGGGTCCTTCGTCTGCATAGAGTTCGTGGTTCCCCCTGACAGTCAGTATGTTGGTGCTCGATGAATCTATCATGCTGACGAAATGTGCATATTCGTGCCTGTAGCCGTCCTGAACAAAATCACCTCCGTGAATCACAAAAAGAGGCCCAAGTTCGTCTATCTGCTGTCTCGCTATACTGAAAATGCTGTCGGCATCCGGGTCACCACTGTTGAATGACCTCCGAGAATCTCCTATGAACACAAACCTTATGGGATATCTCAGAGGCGTGCTCACTATCCTCGAAATGACAAGGTCTGTGGGGTGATTCTGTATCCCCAACAGAGAACTGACCAGCAGTATGAGCACAAATCCCGTCTTTTTCATGGCGGATAAGTGTAGCTTAACGGGAGGAACCAGTCAAATCCCCGAATTGACTCATCAAAAATCTATACGAAATGGATTCGTTGGCTCAGTTAAAATCCTATATGAAATCCTTTACCCTCCTTCCCCGGATCACAGCTGGAAGGAGGGTATCAAATTGCTTGATAAGGAGTTGGATCTTATGACCAGGAAGAAGATAACAATGAAATATGCCAGATTATACAGGAAGGCAACCACAA
>JAMOPK010000007.1 GCA_027064565.1 Caldifarciminota bacterium
ATACACGACGCTTTTGAAACCCTGAAGCGCGAGATCGAGCGTTACGTCGAGGAGATAGAACTCGGAGATGACGTTGTTGGGCTTGCGGCCTTCGCCGGAGGCAGGTTCCTTTCGCTTGATGTCTTTGCGAGTAATGAGCTTATGCGGAAGTTTAAGGATAAACTTGTCAGGGGATACGCCCTTGACGCCATCGAACTTGCGAACCGTAGCACGCCCATGGGCAGTTTCGACGTCGAGCCGTATCTTGAGCGTTTGAAAGGACTTCGTTTCAGGGAATATAACGGTGCGGTGCACGGCAGGGAGCTGCGCTACATCGACAACCGTTTTGTGGCAAAGGCAATCACCGATTCCGATGGCAGATACATCCATGCGGCCCTATTCGAGGTGCCGGATGAGAATTGAGTTTTGCATCAACAAAGAAAAAGGGGGGATTGAATGTATGGATTGACCATTTTTATGACGTTGCTGGCTTTCAGACCCTCCCCTGTCGTAAATTTCAAGGTCGTGGATAATCCCAACGATGGGGGAGGCAGGATACTGATAACGTGGGACTATGCGCCCGACGCTGACCTCTCGGAAGTCGATCACCTCGAGCTTCTGCGGATCGATAAGCCCGGCGAAGGGGCGATAGTGGTGACAAGACTATCAACCGTTGCCCGACAGTTCACCGATTCCGGCCTCAAAAACGGCAAACCCTATCGGTATTTCCTGAGGGTCTGGTTCAAGGACGGCAGTTACATCGACACTCCGATTTCGCCTCCGGTAGTTCCAAAAGCCCAGTGGTTTCACACGAAGCGGATAGTGGGGCTGGTAATCCTTGTGCTTTACGGCACTCTGCTTATGATTTTCCTGAAAAAGGCGAAGCGGGGCGAGGAGCTGACGATCAGGCCGATAGCCGGACTTCAGGCCGTTGATGATGCGGTAGGCCGCTCCACCGAGATGGGTCGTCCCCTCCTGTTTGTTCTCGGACTCGGCACAATCTCTGACCTCGCTACGCTGGCAGGTCTCGCCATCCTCAAACGCGTGGCCATGAAGGCCGCGGAATACGAGACCGACATCATCGTCCCCTGTTTCGACCCGGTGGTCATGGCTGCAGCTCAGGAGACGGTCAAACAGGGGTATCTGGAGGCCGGAAGGCCCGACCTGTTCAACGAGAAAAGCGTCTATTTCCTGACGCAGGACCAGTTTGGCTATGCCGCGGGCGTTGACGGCATCATCATGCGCCAGAAACCCGGTGCAATTTTCCTCCAGGGCGCCTTTTTCGCAGAATCCCTGATCATAGCCGAGACAGGACACTCGGTCGGTGCAATCCAGATAGCCGGAACATCCTCGGTGACACAGCTGCCGTTCCTGATCGCAGCGACTGACTACACTCTGATCGGTGAGGAGATGTATGCGGCAAGCGCTTACCTCTCACGTGACCCCAATTCGCTCGCCACGATCAAGGCCGAAGACTGGATGAAAGTTATCTTCATCGTGCTCATCCTCATCGCAGTTGCTTTCGAGACGGCATCCGCCATAACGGGCAATAAAAGCCTGTCCATTTTCCCGAAACTTTTTGAATTCAATTGATAGGAGGTTGACATGAAACGGGAAATCCCATTGCTCATAACTTTCATTGCGGGGTTCCTGATTGTGGTGGCCCTTTTTATTCCCCATCCACCTTTCAATAAAATCGAAGAGACTTTTAATTCGTGGTATATCATCGTTGCCGGATTTACGTTTATCCTCGGAATCGATAGCCTGATACTTCACAACTGGGAGAAAATAAGGCGCAGGTCGGAGGGCTGGCCTTTCGCACTCACCGTGATCCTGAGTTTCTTTATAACTTTGATTTGGGGCATTGTCTCAGGCGTGAGGACGGGACATATCTTCTCGACCAATTCGACCTTCAGAAACTATTTTTACCTCTACATTTACGTGCCGCTTCAGGCGACGATGTTCGCAATCCTGTCGTTTTTCATCGCCAGCGCGGCATATCGTGCTTTCCGTGCAAGGACGCTGAACGCCACGCTGTTGCTTCTCACAGCTTCCATCGTGATGTTAGGGCGTGTGCCTCTCGGAAACGTGGCCCTGATTCCGGTGATCTCGATAGCCGTCCTGATGCTGCTCTGGGTTCTGGTCGATGAACTCAAGTATGTGACCTCACCGACTCAAAGGTTAATTTACATCGGTATTGCCGTCGTCGCTGTTGTTGCCGCTTTCCCGATAACGAAATTCCTCTACCACAACCTTTCTCCGGTGACCGACTGGATCATGAATGTGCCTCAGATGGCTGCGAAAAGGGGGCTTTTCATCGGGCTGGCGCTGGGCGGAATAGCCGTCTCTCTCCGCATAATCCTTGGTATTGAGCAGTCTTACATGAGTTGAGGAGGCGAAAAAATGAATACCTTTGAGAAACTTGCTCAGATAGACAGGAGAATCATTTACCTGATCCTGTTCATTGTGGTTGCAATACCCTTTCTTTTCAAGGTTCAGATTTCGATGAAGCCGACGTCCGATGTCGTGGAGGCTTATGAGTTCATCGATTCAATCCCTGAAGGCTCTGCAGTGATTATCTCCATCGATTACGATGCCTCCTCGATGCCGGAGCTTCAACCGATGCTTGAGGCAATTCTGCGTCATCTGTTCAGCAGGAACATTCGGGTGCTCCTGATGTCGCAATGGGCGCTTGGATTGCCGCTCGGTCAGGAGGCGATCGAACAGGTTGCTGAGGAATACGACAAAAAATATGGGGTGGATTACGTGGTTCTCGGCTACAGGCCGGGCTTGCAGGCCGTGATCATCAACATGGGCAGGGACCTTCCGGCGACTTTCGATAACGTGGATTACAAAAACCGGCCATTGAAAGACATGCCTGTCATGGAAGGGATCAAAAACTACGGAAACATTGCGGTGATCATCGGGCTTGAAGCGGGGAGCGTCGGCGATCTCTGGGCGCAGTTCGCCAATTCCCGCTACGGAGTCAAGCTCATCCTTGGGGCAACTGCTGTTGTGGCGCCTGACCTTTACCCTTACAAACAGGCCGGTCAGGTTGTGGCGATACTTGGAGGACTCAGGGCGGCTGCGGACTACGAGACCCTTGTGAAACACAAAGGTGCGGCGACTTACGGAATGGCCTCTCAGGCCTTCGTCCACTTCCTCATCATCGCTTTCATCATTCTCGGAAACATCGGTTATCTTGCCTCAAGGCGTAAGAGGAGGTCATAACCATGCATTTGAGCACTTCGATATGGGTCTGGATAGCAGCGTTTTTCACGCTGGCCATTTTCAGCTTCCTTTACAAAGATAACCCATTTTACAGGTTTGCCGAGAGCGTTTTTGTTGGCTCATCGGCGGCTTTCGCATTCCTGAACCTGTGGTTTTTTGACGTGAAGCCCAAACTCTGGGACCCTATCGCAAAGGGAAACATCCTGTACGTCATCATCCCATTGATCCTGTCAATCTTGATGCTGACGAGGTTCATCCCGAAGATCAAATGGCTTTCGAGGTGGGCGATAGCCTTCACGGTGGGCATGGGCGCCGGTCTCGGCATCACGGGGATGATTCAGGGGTATCTTGTGCCTCAGCTCAAGGGCACATTCCTGCCGCTCTGGGTGCCGGGCAACCTCGCCACCACCGTCAACAACTGGCTCCTGGTGTTCGGAACCATCTTCACGATTACCTATTTCTACTTTTCAAAGCCCATCAAGGGGAAATTCGGGGTCGCAGCGAAGATCGGGATCATCTTCATTATGGTGGCGTTTGGTGCGTCCTTTGGCTACACCATAATGGCACGTGTGTCGCTCCTCATCGGCAGGGTTTACTTCCTGCTCCACACGTGGCTTGGAATGGTGTAAAATCCCGAAAAATTGACGGAAACCGAGAGACTGCAATATCCTAACCGTGAACAGAGGAGGCAGATGAGATGAGAAAATTGTTCTGGGTGGTTCCTTTTGCCCTTTTGATAGTCACGGCCTGTAAGGAACTCCAGAAACCGGATTTCAATGCGCCGGGTTCAGTTTACCTTTCCAGCTGGAACAGGTTGCAGATGGTCGGCGATTTTCAGGACACGCCGTGGGACCTGAACACCGCTCCTGAGATGCAACTTGTGGACGACTGGCTGTGGCAGCTGGATGTCATGCTTCCGGCGAGGACGATAAAATACAAATTGGTTCCGGATGGGCAATGGGGACTTGCTTACGGCGACACAAGCGCCATCAAAAACGACAGCCTTCAGGGATATGTTGACCCCAATGCGGGCGGGCTTGGCGATCACATTGAAACGGCCATACCTGAGGCCGGAATATGGCGTGTGACGTTCAACGAAAGGACTTTGTTTTACCAGTTCACTTACATGGGCCCTGCTGGCAGTGCCATCATGGGCATTGTAACCTTTGAGGGAGACTCGGAGCCACCTTTCCCGATTGCAAATGTCTCGGTATTCGACACTGCATGGAACAGCGTCACAACGACGACTTCCGATTCACTTGACGGTTCCTTCTCGGTCGCCGGGCTGGATTCAGGGACATATACGGTGGTGGTGTCATCCGGGGGTTACATCCCGGACACGGTGAGGGACATCACGGTCGGTGAAAACGATACCGTTGTGCTGGATACGATTCGGCTTTCGAGGATACCCGCCGGTGCGATCGTCATCGATGGGGTCATTTCCCCCGAAGAGAACTGGACGCTCATCGACACCGCAGTCTCAAACGGACTTGAGGGAGCCTGCCTTTACCAGCTCTACGTTTCATCGGACTCCTCCAGCCTCTACGTTGCCATAACCACGCGCAAC
>JAMOPK010000008.1 GCA_027064565.1 Caldifarciminota bacterium
GAAATCGCTGGAGGTAAACCTATTCATCCAGCTAAGCAATTTGAATGACAGGTGGATGCGGAAACCGATCCCGCTGATCAAGGCGAACCTTTATCGGATGCATCAGCTGATGAGAGTGAAATTTGAGGTTGACGAATTGGAGGAAGCATTACACAATTTTTAGGGTAAGTCTCGCATAACGAACTTGTTTCCACAAATCGGTTTTTCTCAACCTATTCCAATCCGGGTCCTCTCTGAATATCCAGTTGTAAGTGAGAAATACAAACTTTTTCCCTATTGCACGAATAAGGTAATCCATCGCGAGAGAATCTTTTCCCTCTCTCGCATAAATACATCCGTTATGGTAGTAGCCATATGCAATAGATGTATCAATCTGGATAGCTTTCTCGAAAATTATATGCGCGCTGTCTGGTTTCCCTCTTTCGTAGGCGTTATATCCATCTGAAATGAGGAACTTCAGTTCTTCTATCTCGCATGGAGAGACAACAGGTAATGCATCAGAGCCTGCATTTGCAGGGAAAATCAAAATAAACGTAATCAACAACATCGTTATGAGTTTGCCTCTCATATTTTCACCTCCCCTTGCGACTTAGAAAGTTCCCAAAATCCTCTCATTCGAGTATCTTCCACCGAAAAATTCCGAGAAAATACGGGTTTGACGGGACCGGATGCCAATCGGGATCAACATGTTGCATCAACCGCTCCACCGGGATCAGCCTGAACTCGCCGCCCGGGCCCGTGTGGTAGAGCAACATCGGCTTTTCTGTCCTGATGAAAATCATGAGGTGATAAGGCATGTCGCTGTCGGGATGGTAAAATCCGATTATGTCGCCGTGCTGAGCCGTGCGGATGTCCCGACCGATGTTCACCACGTTGAACCTGAGGAGGTATTCACCGGTTGCGGCTGTGGAAAAGGCGGAATCCACGTCGCCATCGAAACTTCCGGGCCTGACCCGGAATATCCGCCTGCCGATAATCGGGACTTTCGGGTAGTAAAATGGCCTCAGGTCGGGTATCGGCGGGAGTTTCGATAAACCGACCCTCCTCATCCAGCTCCTGTCATGTCTTTTCATGGCCTCACGGTAGGAGACGGCCACGAGGCTGGCGCAGTCGCGCACGCCGCTGACATGAAGCCTGCCGTCCGCGATGCCTGAAGCTATCCATACGAACCATTTGCGGAAACTTTCCATGGCAGCGGCGGAACGGAACTCCGCCTGATCGGGAAAGCCGTCCCGGTCGGCATCGCTCACCGCCACTACAGCCACAAGGAGAAGGCTAAAAAACGTGTATATCAAGGTTGATGTAGCGCTTGGGATTACGGCGGACGTTTTCTAACAGTTCGTTGAGCTTGATCAGTGACGAATCCGCTCTCCGATACAGCGAATCGGTGAGGATCAGCTTGCCAACTGTCCCCTGTCTCGACATCAGGGTGTCGGTCAGTGCCTGGAGCCTTTCAAGCGACACGATGATAGTGCGTTGGGTGGAGTCCAGTTGTTGCTTTTCCGAGGCGCTGAGCATCCTGAGAGTTTCGAGGGTGGCGTTCACCGAAATAGAAACTGTCTCGATGGACACCACGGCCTGATTGAGTAACACCCGGGTTTCGTGCGTGATGAGCACGACGGAATCCATTATTCGGCCAAAATCAGCAATAATCTCACCGAGACTGCGTTCTTTGGTGCCCTCAATGGTGCTCCAATCCGGCAGAGTATCACCTTCACCCATTGCGACGTTTATCCGCATCTGGCCAACGATTCCGGTGGAAACGAGTCTCGCCCGCGCACCTTGCCTGAGACGAATATCCTCAAGGACTATGTCAACTATGATGCTGTCGGGATAGAAATGGATATCCTTGACAAATCCCTTTTTAACACCTTTGACCAGAACGGGATCGCCTTTGTTTACCCAGCCCAATTCTTTAAATTTGATTCGGTAAAAATGCTTTTCTTTGCTGATCCTGTTCTTTGTCAGCCACGAATAGCTGACAAAAAGCAGCGTAAAAACAAGGGCGACGACGATCCCGATCCTTATTTTGGTTTGAGTCGATTCTCTCATCAAAATCCCAGAATGGTTCTTGAGATCCTCGCTCCACCCCTATCGATCTGGATGGAAAGGATCCTCCTTTTCCTTGCATGTTCAAACGCCCTTCTGAAATCATCGGCGCTGGTAACCGTAATGCCGTTGATGGAAAGGATAACGTCGCCGGGCGCCAACCCAAGCTGATACGCCAGACTCCCCTCCTCGACCTTGCGGACAAGTATCCCGTGAGCCACCTTGAGCCCTTCGCGGTAAGCGACATCAGGCGTGACAACTACTCCGACGATCCCCATCGGAAGTTTCACGGCCTCTTCGACGTATTCCGCCGCCTTGATGGTGATAACTTTTTCCTTGCCTTCATGCCACACTTTCAGGGTTAGTTTTTCATCGGGCACGACCGCGTAGGTCACGTCTTCCCAATCGCCCACGTTGAACAGTTTTCTGCCGTTTACCATCTCGATCACGTCGCCTTCCTTGACTTTACCGCTTGCCGGGCTGCCACGCATCACACTGGAAACGAGAACCCCATAGGTCAGCGGGTAATCGAGTGCCGAGCGGAGGTCCTCGGTCAGGGACTGGACGGTTATCCCGATGTCTCCTGTCCTGAATTCGCCGTAATTGATGATCTCCTCGACGAATTTTTTGACCGTATTGACCGGGATAGCAAATCCGAGCCCGATGTTACCCCCCGATTGGGAGAAGATGAAGGTGTTGATGCCGATGACCTGTCCCACGGCGTTGACCAGCGGGCCGCCTGAGTTTCCCGGATTGATGGCGGCATCCGTCTGGATCATGTCGCGATACATCCTGTCCTTGACCCCAAGGATGGTCCGATGCAGTGCAGAGATCACGCCCGCTGTGACCGTAGGCTCAGGGTCTTCCATGAGATAGCCGAACGGGTTTCCGATAGCTATCGCCCATTCGCCGATGGTAACGCTGTCCGAATTGCCCAGCACCGCTGGAGAAAGGTCTTTGGGCGGATTCTTGAGCTTGATCAGGGCGAGGTCGAGCCGCTCGCTTGTCCCGACGACATCGGCATCGTAAATCCGGCCATCGGTGAGCGTCACCTTGATCTCAGACGCATCGTGCACCACGTGCTCGTTGGTGACGATGTAACCGTCCCTGTTGATCAGGACGCCGGAGCCGAGGGATTTAACCTTTTCCTTGAGGTAGCCTCTCGGAAGGAAATCGCCCCAATAATCCCCGAAAAACATGTCAAACGGGCTCACGGTAGCAACAGTTCTGACCGAGATCACAGAAACGGAGACAACGGCGGGGCCGGCTAACTGAGCGGCCCTGACGATAGCGGTGTGCCGGGACGCGGAGATGTCATCGGAAATCTTGCTCGCCCACGCCGTATCGACGACGCCCTCGGTGTAAGGCTTCTCCTGCCTTCCTCCGCTCACAACGACGATGAGGGTCGTCAGGACACCTATGACCAGCAGCGAAAGGAAAAGTTTTCGAATCATTTTCTCGCCTTGACCTTTTCCCAGTCGGCAAGGAACCTCTCGATACCAATATCGGTAAGCGGGTGTTTGACCAGCTGTCTCAGCACCTTGGGCGGGACCGTGGCGATGTCAGCTCCGATCTTTGCGGCCTCCAGAACGTGCATGGGATGCCTGACCGACGCCACAATCACCTGAGTTTTGATGTCCGGATAGTTGCTGAATATCTCAACGATATCCTCAACAAGCCTCATGCCGTAGGAGGAAATGTCATCCAGCCTTCCGACGAAAGGCGACACGAAATCCGCGCCGGCACGCGCTGCCATAAGCGCCTGAACCGGACTGAACACAAGCGTGACGTTGGTGCGGATGCCCTCACTGCTGAGCTGTTTGACCGCCTTAAGCCCTTCTGCGGTCATGGGGATCTTGATAACGATGTGCTTATGGATTTTTGCGAGTTCGCGGGCCTCTTTGACCATGCCATCGGCCTCGGTGGAAACGACTTCGGCGGAGACCGGGCCGTTCACAATCTCGCATATCTCACGGAGAATCTCAACAGGGTCACCTTCCTGTCTGGAAAGTAGCGTGGGATTGGTTGTGGCGCCTTCGATGATGCCCCACGATGCAAGTTCCCGAATCTCTTTGAGGTCGGCAGTATCGATGAAAAACTTCATAACATCCTCCTTGTTTGAGCAATGTGTTAAAAATCAACCCCTTATGTCAGGCTGTGATTATGACACAACAGATTCATCATGTCGAGTGAGCGGACTTCTGACCTCTGACGGCCCTATCGAACAGCTCTAAATCGTGCTGGCAGAAACGCAATCGGAATAAAAAAGAAGGCGTGGCCTCACGGCCACGCCCAAAGCCTTTTGCCTCGGGGCTAACGCCCCACGTTTATTTTATTCCATATCGAGAGAATTTGCCACCATTTCGGCCATCCCGAACAGAAGGCTCACTTTCTAGCACCATACACTTTCGCGTACCTGCCCGGGCCGTAGTTAGACAGCATCTCCTCCTGCGTTTTCCCGTTGTAAGCAGGGTCGAGCATGTCGATGACGCGGGGAGCAAACTCCACGGGCGGCTTTGCGCCGCCGAAAGCCCATTGTTCAGGCAGGCTCTTGACCGCACGGATGTTGTCCTCACCGTAGCCATCCTGACCTGCCACAAGCACATAGTAGGTCCACTTTTTTGGATCGGTGTTGATTATCGCTTTCGGCAGTGTGAATATGACCGCTTTTTTCGACGGGTCGCATGTAACCTGCACAAA
>JAMOPK010000009.1 GCA_027064565.1 Caldifarciminota bacterium
TCAACCGGATCCATGTCCTGAGTGGCATCTTTCAGCTTCACAAGCACATAATCCTTCTTATCCGGAGACTCGATGATTTCGATGTAACCGCGCAATGCGAGGTCAATGATCTCGGCGGTGAGGTCACGCGGGTCCATCTTTTCGTCGATGATGCTCCCGGCCTCTATTGGCAGGAGGCCTTCGGGCGGCTCATACATCGGAGTTATCGGGCCGATTTTGGGATCACGTCCGTATTTCAGCCACCTGTTGAACATGAAGCCGAAGGCAAATAACGGGATCGCAAGCGGCCAGAGGAGCCTGAGCATCCACAGGATTCTGGTCATAAGGCCAGGCTGGGCAACGGAACCGGGCGGGAACTGCAAAAGCACGGTAAATCCCTCATAAGGCTGGAGCGGCGAGGTCGTGGAGAAGAAACAGGCGTTTGCTCCACATTGGGCCGAGCATGCATTCTCCGTGCTCCCATAACTGCCGGTGAAACAGGCCTGCTTTAACGGGGCCGGCAGGCTATCGAACACCACCGAGAATCTGGCGTGCTCGATAGGCACATCCCATTCATTCCCGGTCACGTTCCAGATAAACCATTGCACACCGGCAGAATCAAAAACGACATATCTGACCCTGTAAACGATTTCATATCGCTGAACGCCGCTCAGATAGACGTTTTTATCCCCGATCTTTACGGTTACATAGTGTGAGCCTCTCGAAACGGTGTATTTGCGACCAACGCCGGTGGGATTGGATGCGGAGATGAGCTTGAAATCTATCGGATGCCCTCTGAACCGAACCGGAATCCTTCGGTAAATTCCATGATGATGTTCGTTTCCAAAATCCACCTCGATCTTTTCGACAACTTTCAGCACACCGTCCGGGCGCAGTTCGGACGATACCGAAAAATCCCTGATATACCATGATAGAACAAATGCCAGCAGATAGGTCATGTTGATCACCTCTGAAAGATCAGAATTTCACCTGAGGCGCCTGCCTCTCGGCCTCTTCTATCTCGAAATAAGGCATCTTTTTGAATCCGAAAAGCGATGCCACGATGTTGGATGGGAATACGTCGATCTTGATGTTGTAATCCCTGACAACGGCGTTGTAATAACGCCTTGCGTTCTGGATGGCATCCTCGATCTCGGCCAACTGTTTTTGCAGGTCAAGGAAATTCTGGTTGGCTTTGAGATCCGGGTAGTTCTCCACCACCGCAAGCAATCCCCTCAGGGCCTGAGTGAGCATGTTCTCGCCTTCGATGCGTTCCTCAGGCGTTTTCGCAGATACTGCCTTCGCTCTGGCATTGATGACAGCTTCGAGGGTGCCCCTCTCATGGGCCGCATAGCCCTTAACCGTCTCAACCAAGTTCGGAATCAGGTCGTGGCGCCTTTTGAGCTGAACATCGATGTCCGCCCATGCCGCCTGAGCCATGTTTCTCAGTTTCACAAGGGCGTTATAGTTGATCAAAAGCAGAACGCCGACCACAACAGCCAATACTATCAACCACATAGCGTATCCTCCTGTTCGATTAGCTATGATTGTAAGGCAATAAGATGCCTTTTTCATGCAAAGATTGTAAAGTTGACAGGGAAGGGCATCTTGCAGGCAGGACAGCAGATTTACCTCTGTTTTTCCCACTCTTCAATTGTTTGCGATCGGTTGTTATGGGGCAAACACATTCTCCTACAATGGATTTACCGGAAGTCGATCTTTGCATTCTCGCTCATTGAGAGCGGCACCGCAGAGCAGTATAATTCGCAACCATCTCAACATTCCTTAAATCCTGATTGTGAGGTGAACATTATGGAAGAACGAACACTTTTGGTGTCCGGCATCATCTTTCTCTTGGGCCTCGTGTTCTCGAGAATACTCGAGAAAGTGAAGTTACCAGCGGTGACTTCCTATCTGATACTTGGCGTTCTGCTTGGACCATATGTCCTCAACATTATCCCCCGGAACCTGATGGGCTCGATGTCGATTGTCGCCGATATCGTCCTGAGCATGGTTGCGTTCTCACTGGGGCAAGTGTTTGAACTGGAATCCATCGCCAGAGTCGGAAAACGGATTTTTCTGATCTCATGGGGGGAAGTGATCGGTGCGTTTGTTATCGTCACCCTCGTCATGTATGCCGTCGGTGTGCCGCTCTATGAAGCCCTGCTTTTCGGAGGCATTGCACCGGCAACAGCACCGGCTGCAACCGTTATGGTTATCCGTGAGCTGAAGGCGAAGGGGCCGTTCACAGATACCCTGCT
Source organism: Caldifarciminota bacterium (assembly GCA_027064565.1). Taxonomy (GTDB): domain Bacteria; phylum Hydrothermota; class Hydrothermia; order B15-G9; family B15-G9; genus WGAI01. Next base: position 2,241 of record JAMOPK010000009.1, read on the forward strand.
TGGTGTCGTGGCGATAGATGATGCATGGGGCATAATCGTCTTCGCCCTTGCCGAATCGGTAGCCAAAATGCTGGTTCGCCATGGAGCAGGGCGTTCGGAAGTGCTTGTGTCCCTCGTTCATGCAGCCGGAGCCGTTATAGCCGCACTTGCCCTTGGAGCTGTCGTAGCGTTCCTTTTCTCGAAATTGACAAAGTTTTTCCGTTCCGACACGGATATCCTCGTAGGCGTGTTCGGAGCCATCCTATTTACTTCCGGTGTAGCGACTTATTTCAATCTCTCCGACCTGTTGGCCAACATGGCGTTCGGTGCTGTGCTCGCCAATCTGTTGAAATCGCCTTCTCAGTACTTCGACGTTCTCAAGCGGTTCGATTGGCTGCTCTACCTGTTCTTCTTCGTCCTGAGTGGTGCATCACTGGAACTCGAAAAGCTCAAGGAACTGGGCCTGTGGGGGATAGTCTATACAATTGCAAGGCCGTTCGGAGAATACATCGGGGCATTCACCGGCGCCCTCATCGGCAAAATGGATAAAACTATCAGAAACTACATCGGGCTCGGCCTTGTGCCTCAGGCAGGCGTTGCGCTCGGCCTCGCGATACTTGTGAGGCACGAATTCAGCGACACAATAGGACCGGGATTTTTGACGGTGATAATCGCATCAACCGTCATCTCGGAAATCGTAGGCCCGGTCTTCACAAGGATAGCTTTGCGAAAGGCAGGTGAGATCAGGGCCTGATGTCTGAGTCCGGGATCCTTGAACGTCTGAAAAAACTTGTGGATGGCCTGAAAGGGCTTGATTCAAGGTGGCCAAGCGGTTTCATATCTTTCTCTCTCGTCCATCTGGCGCGGGGCAGGAAATTCACGGCCTACAGGATCGATGATGTCGAGCTCGGAGCAGCCATTGTCGAGGAAGTCTCGGCTCTGTCACGTGCCCTCGGCCTCAGAATAAACCCCATCCTTGCCGATGTGCCGGAATGGGACCTCTCCGTGAAGCCTGAGCTTTCAAACGTCATCATCGCTCCTCCGGACGTCGAGCTACAGGTGGCGGCTTCTTTCTACACCTTTGAAGTCGGTGACGAGTTGCCGCTCGAAGAACTGTTAGATGCACTCATCGAGAGCGGTTATCGGAGGACCGGATACGTCGCCGAACCCGGCGAATTTGCGCTCAGAGGCGGCATCTTGGACATCTTTCCATTTGGCGACACCGAGCCGAAAAGGGTGGAGTTTTTCGGAGACACCATCGAATCGATCAGGATTTTCGATCCGCTCACACAGAGGTCAATTCGTGTGCTGGATTCCGGCTTCACCATCTCGCTCAGGGACGTCAGAAAGAATCCGCTGGATGTCGTTGAAATCGAGAATCTGTATCTGGAGCGGCCAGAAATCGTTGCCAACCGCAGATACGTCGGCCAGTTTGAGCTGTTCAAAGCCGACATAAAATCCCTGCTCTCGACCGGTTATGAGGTGTATCTGGTCTCCGACGACGAAAGGCGGGGCAGACGGCTCGCCGCACTCGTGGGGGCAAAATTCCATCCCGGTGTGGTGTTTCAGGGTTTCTCGGTTCCGTCTCTGAAGTTAGCGGTTTTCTCGGACAAAGAACTCACCGGAGCCACGCCTAAAAAGCGCCGCATCTCGGTCCTGTTTGGCGAGAGGATCGAGGATCTGACGGCCCTTGAGCCGGGTGACATCGTTGTCCACGTGGATTATGGAATCGCCAGATATGAGGGACTTGAAAAGTTGGAAGTCAGCGGCGCGGTTTACGATTGCCTCAAGTTAGGTTTCAAGGATGGCCATGTCTATGTGCCCACCTACAACCTTGAAGTCGTCCAGAAATTCACGTCTTCGGGTGAGGCTCAGCCTGAGATCACCGAAATCGGCTCACCCAGATGGCTCAAGCGGCGCGCAAAGGCTATGGTTGCGTCGTTTGAAATGGCCGAGGACCTGCTGCGAATCCACGCACTCCGAAAGGCACGCAAGGGCTTCGCCTTCTCGCCTGACAATGAGCTGATGATGGCTCTGGAGGCCTCTTTCCCTTACGAAGAGACCGAGGACCAGCGCCGTGTGGTCGAAGAGGTCAAACGGGATATGGAATCCGAACGGGTGATGGACAGGCTTGTCGCCGGTGAAGTGGGGTTCGGCAAGACTGAAGTGGCTCTGAGAGCGGCTTTCAAGGCCGTTCAGGACAACAAACAGGTGGCGGTCGTCGTTCCCACAACGCTCCTTGCGCTCCAGCATTACCGCACCTTCAAAGAGAGACTCAAGGATTTCCCCGTCAGGATTGCGATGGTGTCGAGGCTCGTTAAGCCCGCAAAAGTCAAAGAGATACTCGGCAAACTCAGAGCAGGCGAGATAGACATCGTCATCGGCACACACAGGCTTTTGCGTGATGATGTGGAGTTTCGTGACCTCGGACTGCTCATAATCGACGAGGAACACCGATTCGGAGTGGCGCAGAAGGAGAAATTGAGGAAAAAGTATCCGCTGGTTGATACCTTGAGGCT
>JAMOPK010000010.1 GCA_027064565.1 Caldifarciminota bacterium
GGCGATGGGGATTGTGACCGGCGACAGCGTGGGACAGGTAGCCTCACAGACACTTGAGAACCTGCGGGCATATCGTTATGGCATTCAGCTCCCGATCTACAGCCCACTCATCGGGTTCACAAAAAACGAAACCATCCAGTGGGCAAGGAGGATAGGCACTTACGACATCTCGATCGCCCACAAAGAAATGCCCCAGTGCGCTCCTGAGCGGCCTGTGACAAGGGTTTCCCTCGAGAAGTTCCGTCAGATCATAAGCAAACTGGAAACTAATCGAGACCTCTGACGACGAGTCCCTTCGGATATTCGACGGCATAGCCGAACCTGATTTTGTAGGTCTTTGAGGGTTCAGCCCTGACATTCCACTCGACTTTTCCGGAATTCCTGTCAAACTTCGACGGTTCGGGTTCCATTTCCATAACTTTTATCTTGAGCTGTTTGTCCTGAGACACTGGCACACGGTCGATGACCGTCAGATCGAGCGGTTTGCCGTGCAAATTCCTCAGGGTGATTTCGTAATGATATTCGATGCGTATCTTGTTGTCCCATGTCTCCTTCCTGAACCGTTTGACCAGTTTTTTCTCAACCTTGAATCCCGGGTCTATGCCGTAGGCTATGCTCAGGCTATCGCCAACCGGAACCATGGGCAGAGATACCTTCCTGACGAAGCTGTTATCGAGGAACAGCGATGCCTGACCGGGCAACATCGGGTATTTCGACCTGTTCTGCGTCATTGCCACAAGGAATACGCTGGACGAGGCGAACGTGTAGGCGTAACGCTGAAACCTGCAGGGCAGGCTGTAACTATCGAGCCTGATCCTGTGCCAGTTCCCGGATGGAATCGTCACCCTCCCTGCGAGGCTGAACGTTGAAAACAGTTCCGTCCGTTTTACCTGAGGCGGTGCTGCGGGTGCTGGAGCGGCCTTGAGTGCCGGTTGTTCCGCCATCTCCGTCGCCATCGGAGCACCACCACGTATCGACCGCCAGGTATGCAGGTATTGGGGGACAAACTGAGGCTGTTGCACGAAATCGGGCTGCACGGCGGTCGATATCGTCAGATGGACATCCTTCCACGTCTCCCCGGTCTTCTGGTTTATCGAGGCGAAATAGACCACGGTTATGCTGTCGCCATCAGACCTCGCTCTCAGCTCGTATTCCGGTTTCCATGAGACTGACCTGACCCTGTATGAAGCGCTCAGGGCGTATTTTCCGCTTTCCGGAGCGTGCACCACCACATGAATGGCCTTTCTGACGCCTAAGCTGGATGCGATCTGCTTCAATTTGGCCGACACGCTGTCCCTGAGCGCCTGAATCTCCTTGAGCCTTACCTTCAAACGCCTTTTGTTCTCAAGGATATCGGACAGGTGTTTGCCGATGAATCGGAGCGAAGCCCGCCATTTGCCGGTATCGATGGATGCCTTCATAAGTTCGGACGTGACGCCCAATTTTGTGATCCGGGTATTGAGAACAAGCAGGGATTCCTGAACGCCCAGAACTGACAGCTCGTCGTTCAATGAGCCGATCACGGCATCCAGAGAGTCTATCTGTTTCCTAAGCTTCTCGACTTCCTTCTGATGGATTCTGCTTTTCTCCTCGGTTACGAAGACATCGGTGATGCGCAGGCCGTTTGAGGCCGTGACACGGACGGTGTTGTCGTCGAGGTCGGGCGGGAGGTCAGGGATCACCATCTCATAGTCCCCTTTTTCCACTTTCACGGCAGCGTGCCTTGATATGACGGCGCCGTTCGGCGTGACCAGAACGGAATCGATGCGGGTGGTTAGGGTTACTTCCTGCAGGGATAACACAAACAGAATCAATCCAAACATCGTCCACCTCCTGTTTGATAGACGCAAATTTAATTTACAGAGATTACAGCCCTTCATTGAGCCATATCAACTCAATGTTGTATTTCCGACCAACATCGTAGTATCCGATGTAAGGCGAATCACGCCAATCGGTTACGTTCTGCACCATCGCTTTTAGGTGCAGGTTGAGCGGAAGGTCAAGTTCGCCGCCCACATCGACGGTATAGTGGGATGGGACGGAGATACCCTCATCCACGGGCAAAGGCCCAACGTAGTGCGCATTGACGAGGAGAGAAACCATCCTGATAGGCAGGGTTGCGCTGGCCCATGCTTCATAGTCCGGCACGTAAAACACGTTGTCGCTGTGAGCGTTGTAAGTTCCTCCCAGATACAGTCTGATGTGGGGCAGTTCCAGCCTGAGCCTGATTTCAGAGCCGATGAGTTCGTAATCACCGGACGAGTAAAGGTAGGGGATGCCGGCGCCTTTGCGGAACACACGGCCGTGACCTTTCTCGTATCTGCCTGCCATCAATATGGTCAGGTTTCTGCTTGGCTTGATGTCCAGTCCTAATTCGCCGAAACCATAAGACTGGATGGATGACACGGAATCGAGACACGGCGCAATGAACTCAGGGAACCGCACTCTCGGCGCACCGGCGTAATATCCCAACCTTGCCCTTAAAAAGAGCGCCCTTGTGGCCGGATACTGAAGCTCAAATTGAGGCCTTGCGTCCAGTTTTTCGTATATCCGATTAATCTCAAAGCCCGGCGCAAGGAGCAACCTGTTGCTTATGATTCCTCTCAGGGAGTATTTGAACGTCAGGTTGGGATTCGGGGCCACCGAGGCGAAGTCGAGATCGGTTGAGAAGGCGTTGATGACGCTTTTCGACACGGGAATTATCATGTTCGTGCTGATTTTGCCGTGGAAAAGCATGTCCGAACGGGCGGTATCGGAAACTTTCAACTGCCAGTAATCGAGTGAAAGGCCTATGAAAATGCCGTCTTCCCTCAACTCGAATATTTGACCCCTGATACGATCGGAATGGGCCGTTATTCCCCTCCGTCTCCATCCGTGAACTTCTGTCTCACCTTCAAATCCCCTCGGAGTTGATATGAACCACAGGTAGAAGGCACCGGAATCGAATGGCGTGAAATCCTGTCCCCTCAATGCAACGGCGTTCAACCTGAAATTCGGGAACTCAAACCTGAGCCTGGCGCCCCTGTCCTGCCAGAAAATCGCCGAAGCACTGCTTATCTCCTTCTGTTTGAGTTCGTATTTCAGAAGCGGCGGCCTCTGCATGATGATGTTCCGGGTCGGACTGAGGCTATCAATGGGAATCTGGGGATACTGCGGATGCATAAACAACCATGAAACGACCAGGCTTATCCAGAGAAAATTCATATCCTTTCCTCCTTCCAGAGCAGAAAAATGCCCAATATGCCCGTAATGAGGTTGGGCAGCCACGCTGCAAGATATGGGTTCATCATGCCCTTCTTTGCAAAATCTTCGCTTGCAATCATTATGATGTAGTAAAAGGTGAAGACGAGGAACGAGATGCCAAAGGCCGTCCCGTAGCCGCCACGTTTCGTCATCGTGGCAATCGGGATGGCCACGAGAAGGAAAACCAGCCCAGCAAAAGCGAGCGATACCCTTTTGTTGAGTTCCATGATAAGCCTGTTTTTCTTTGTCTTAAGCCATTTTGCCTCCACGCTGTCCCTCGCTGCCGAAACTTTTATTTTGCGGATATCCTCGACAAGCTGGTGGTATTTCCGTTCACGTGGGCTTCTGTATCTGCTTTTTTGATCGACGAACTCCTGTCCAATGGGGATTTTAACGGCATGACGTGCGAATTTTATCTTTCGATAGGATTTGAAATCCGGAGCAGTGGGTTCGTGGATTTCGCCGTCCTCCATCATCAGGATGACGGTATCGTTTCGGGTGATGAGTCGGCCGTATCTGGCCACGATAACCCTGATGACGCCATCCTTCAGCGGTTCGTTGAGCTTTATTCCGAACAGCTCGGATGTCCGTTCGTTTTTCCGTTCAACGAAGATGCGATAGTCCATAATCTGGGTGAACCGTCCCGCCTCGATCCGGGAAATGGGCTTCTCCCTTGAGATTTCCGAGAGGAGCATCCTGAGCCGGTAGTTTGATTCAGGTGCCACCTGAAGGTTGAACCAGCTCATGAAAAAGAACAGCGCCACGGCCGCCACGAGCGGTGCGGCGGCAAGCCGGCGGAGACTGATGCCCAGAGATTTCGCCGCAAGGGTTTCCATGTCCTGCGCCATCCGGCCGAACACCACCAGCCCGGCGATCAGCACGGCCATGGGCACGCTCATGGTCAGGATGAATGCCATGAGATACATGAAAAGCTTGCCCACCACCGGAATCGGCACATTTTTTCGCACGATGAGGTCTGCAAGTCTGATGATGTAATCCAACAACATGATGAACGAGAGGACGCCTATCCCTCCCATGAAAGGAGAGATGTGTTCCCGCAGAATGTATCTGTCTAAAGTGGATGGGAATCTCATCAGAGGGTTATGATTTGGGTTAGCCCGCCCCGTGTCAACGGCGAGGAATTTTGGAAATCAGCCTTGTCGAGGACGAGATGTTCAGCCTGCACGTCAGGCGGAAGACCTTTATCGCATGGATACGCCCAGCTTACCTAATGGAGTGAATGAAAAAAACAGGGAGATGGCCGTCTCCAGATGTCGAATACCCCAGCTGTCAGGAATTAGAGAAGCTTTCAATTTGAAGATCCCATCAAAAATTTTTCAAGATACTTCGGATACCGAGCTTGCACCGCGATATCCGTCGCGTAAGTTCTTGCATAGCAATGCCGGGCTGTCCGTCCGGCGGCTTTATTTCGTGCGATAGACACGGGCATTTGATTAGCTTATCATTTAAGTCATGGATATTTCG
>JAMOPK010000011.1 GCA_027064565.1 Caldifarciminota bacterium
GCCGAGTAGCATCCCCAGATTATGTATGACTGATGCCCTGATGAGTAAATCCTCCGCCTGACATTTACGACATATTCGATGATGTCCAGCGTGTCCTGTATCTTTTTCCTGTTCATTTTTTACCTCCCTACTTTGTATTACAAAGTTTATTGTAGTGAAGTGAATATGTCAAGGGGAAGGGACGAGGGAGACAGCGAAAATCACAGGCCAACAAATTTTCCTGTCTTAAAGCAATTTAGCGACCATGACTGCTGTCTCGACTCTGTTTTGGGCTTTTTCACTTCCCATATTTTCTGTCCGCCCTATCAAGGGCTAAATCAAAGACGGTGGGCTGGACGTTTTGCCTGACAACTCCAGATGACTTCAGGATAGGCAGGATAACACCATTTCCCTTGAGTTGGAGTTTAAAAGCTTTGATTCAGGATCGTTGGGGAGTCTCCTCCAGTTCTCTCAGCATTTCGCTGACTGTTTTGCCCGTGACCGGGTGGGTCATATTCGGCGCTATTTCGGCCAGAGGTTTCAGGACGAACAGACGGTTCCCCATGTCCGGATGGGGTATTTTGAGAGCCGGGGTATTAACGACAAGGTCATCGTAAAACAGGATGTCGAGGTCGATGGTTCGTGGCCCCCATCGGATGACCCTGACCCGGCCAAGCCTGTGTTCGATGTCCTGCAAAGCCTTAAGGAGCCTCAGAGGCGGCAGGAACGTCACAACCTCTGCCACACAGTTGAGGAACGGGGGTTGCTCCTCGTATCCATAGGGCGGAGTCTCGATGATTTCAGAAACCTTTTCGACATAAACTCCATAGTCCGGCATCAACTTCAATGCCCTGCGGATGAAACCCTGTCTATCGCCTATGTTTGAGCCTATTCCGATGTAAACCTTTGCCAATTCTTAATGGCCTCCACCATGCGGACAGCCATGAGATTGGGCCTGACATCGTGCACCCGAACTATGTCAACGGATTTCATGGCGCAATAGGCGGAAATTGCCAGCGTCCCCTCAAGCCGCTGTTCGGGCGGGATGTTGCCCAATACCATCCCTATCATTGACTTGCGGGAAGCACCGACCAGAATCGGCAACCCGAATTCCTTTTTGAATTCCTCAATCTCGTTGAGGATTCTGAGGTTATGGTGCAGTTTTTTGCCGAAACCTATGCCCGGATCAAGGATTATCCTGTCCTCCGGGATACCCTTTTTGACCGCCATCTCGATCCGCTCCCTGAAAAACTCCTTGATCTCGGCGATCACGTCGGAATAAACCGGGGTCTTCTGCATATCCTTTGGGGTGCCTTTGATGTGCATGATGACAACATGGGTTCCATGTTCGGCCACAACATCGGCCATCCTGTCATCGAAGCCCAGTCCCGATATGTCGTTTACGATGTCCGCTCCGGCCTTAATGGCCGCTTCAGCCACTCTCGATTTGTAAGTGTCGATGGAGATCGGGACGTCCGGAAATTCCCTTCTGATCTCACGGATGACAGGGACAACTCTCTCCATCTCAATGTTTTCAGGCACAGGCTCGGCGCCCGGCCGCGTGGACTCTCCGCCAACATCTATGATGTCAGCTCCCTCTTCGATCAGCTGTCTGGCACGGTTAAGCGCTCTTTCAAGCGATGAGAATTTGCCACCGTCATAAAATGAGTCGGGCGTCACATTAAGAATCCCCATGATCAACGTCTCGTTACCTGTCTTAAGGTTTCCTGGCATTTTTCCACCTCCATGAGAAACTTCTCATTATAAATTTCAAGTTGCAAAATGCAAAATAACTCAAATATGGCTTATAACGCATAACTTCCTTGTTATCAATAGATTATAGCATTAGAATTTAGTTCACCTAATTGGCCTAATAATTGACTGTCTCATGGGTTGACTTGAAGGAGGTAAAATTATGAATAGACGTCATTCTGGATTCACTATAATTGAGCTTATGCTTGTAATGGTAATCATTGGGATATTGGCAGTTATAGGGTTGCATCAATTCAAAATATTTCGATACCGTTCGCACAGAACCGAGGCAACCGTTAACCTTGACGGCATAAGGACACATGAACTGGCCCATGCAGCTGAAGAAGGATTTTTCTACACAGCCTCATGGTGTCCCGATACAACACCAGGACCTATGCCACACGAGTGGGAAACTGGTACCAATTTTGATAAACTCGGATTCAGCCCTCAAGGAAAAGTGTATTACGTTTACGGAATCGGAGGTTATCCAGAAGAAGGCGCAGATGAACCATACTGGATAGACGAGCCGAAAGACAGCACGGCTCCGGCTATCGATGGGAAGCACAACATTGCAATGGAAGCACGAGGTGATATCAACGGCAATGGCATAGAAAATCAGCTGCTTCTCACAGAAGAGCCCCCCGGAGAAGTGCTGAATATGAATGCAACGGAGTATTAAGGCATGTTTCATTCAGCGACCTGTTTGCTTGCCGAATGTTTTATTTCCCCTGCTTTCGTTAATGCAAATTTTGTCAATATCGGCCCAATTATTTCATAAACCACGGTTGTCGCCACGATGGTATCGAAAATCATGCCTCCCACCTGCGGAAAGTCCGCTTTGGCAATGAGTGCCACGCCAAGCGCTACACCCGCCTGAGGAACAAGGGCAAATCCGAGATACTTCCGCACAGTTGACGGCGCACCGGCTATGATCCCGCCGATGGCTGCGCCGATCGACTTCCCTATGACCCTCGAAATCAGATATGTTAAGCCTATGATCCCGATGTTTTTCAAAGAGGCTATTTCAAGATTGGCTCCGGCAAGCACAAAGAACAGCAGGTATAAAGGAGGTTCTATACTTTTGATAGAATCAAAATATCGCTGATTGCTCCCGATGTTTACCAGCGTTGCTCCAAGCGCCATAGATGAAAGAAGGATGGACAACTTCAGTTCAATAGCAAGTCCTATCACAAGAAAGACAAATCCGAGTGTATATATTTGAGCACCTACCGGTGTTCTGACAGTGCTGGACAGTTTTTCAAAGGTCAAGCCGGCGGCGATCCCCAACAGAAGCGCCCCCACTATCTCAATAACAGCCTTGCTTATGGCCACAAAGAGCACAGAACCTCCGGTATGCATCGCGAGTGCCCTGGCAGCAGCAAGAGAGATCGAAAAGATCATCAGACACCACGCATCATCGATCGCCACTACACCGAGCAGGATATTTGTGAAAATGCCTTTTGCCCTGTATTCCCGAATCACCATCACGGTGGCTGCCGGCGCTGTGGCCGACGCTATAGCTCCGAACAGAAGGGAGATGTAAAACGGCTGTCTGAGTAAGAAATGGAACACGAGGGTGACGGTTATCCACGCGCCTGTGGCCTCCATCACTGAGATGAGCATCACATGACGCCCTATCCTCCTGAACTTGTCGAAGGAAAAGTTCTGACCTATGGAAAAGGCAATTAGTCCAAGGACGATGTTTGAGATAAATCCGGATGCCGAAAGGATGTGGGTGGAAACCAGATTCAGGATCTCCTCACCGATGATGATTCCCAGTATCAGATCACCGGTGACAGAAGGGATCCTGAGTTTATCGATCACCCGGAGGATCAGATAGCCCGACAGAAAAATTATTCCGAGGCTCAGAATCGGATCCAGATGCATTAAAAAATCCCCTTCTGTTTGAAAACCATCAGGACAATGTCGAATATTCCCACCATTCCTACAAGTTTACCGGAGTCGTCAATGACAGGCAGCTGTTCAAGCTTGTGCGTTCGCATTGTGTGATAAGCCTTTTCAATGCTATCATCAGTTTTAAGTGCCACAAACTTGTGTTCCATGATGTCATCGACCACGATCAAGTGACCCATTTCAGGCGCAAGTTCCACAGAGAATATGTCCTCGTCCCAGAATTCATCCATGAAAGGCGCCATCCTGACAATGTCCGGATTGTAAGGAAGGAAAACATCGATAAGGTTTTGCAATTTGACTATTCCTACCAGCTTTTTGCCATCATCCACCACTGGAACAAGCGGGAATGTGTGGAACTTCTCGAACTTCTTCAACAGCTCCCTTAGCGGAGTGTCCACCGTGACACAAATTATATCAGTGAACATCAGTTCTTCCACTTTCATCTCCTCACCTCGCTTTTCAAATCTAATTTTAAATTACTCGATTCCCCAAAGCAACGAGTGACGGATACCCAAAATGCAGGTAACAGCTACTCATTAAGATGGAGATTACAGTAAGTCCTCAAGCCATTTTGGAATCTAAGATGCGTTCGATCGGTATGTTAACGAACAACTGGCATTATTTATGATTTCCTGTCCAGAAAATTGGATTCCATGTTTTCCACCTCAAGCTCGGCCTCTCGCAACATCTCGCTGAGTTCGTTCACAAGCTGTGTGCCCTCGCGGAAGAGCTGCATGGCCCTGTCGAGGTCGAGGCCTCCTCGCTCAAGCTCCTCGACTATTTTCTCAAGCCTTGAAAGCTTGTCCTCAAAGCTTTCCTTTTTGCGGGTTTTCTTCTGCCTGCTCAATTCCCTTAACCTCCGCTTTTGCCCTGCCGTCTTTGAGCAGGATCGTAATTGTATCTCCTTCGGAGAGTTTCGACACGGAATCGGCGACTTTTCCGCCTTCTGTAAAGACTACAGCATAACCCCTTTCGAGAACCGACAGAGGATCAAGCGTCCGCAACTGTTTCTCCATTTCCAACAGTTTCATCTTTTTGATCTCAAGCTGCCTCGAAATAGCATGAT
>JAMOPK010000012.1 GCA_027064565.1 Caldifarciminota bacterium
GTGGGACAAGCATCCCCACACGGGTTCCGAGTCCGTTGTTGGTCTCCCTCGTTTCGATGAACAGGTCATTGGGGTCAAGCACCGGCGACCTGCACGGGCTTGATGCCCTCAAGATGGTCTTTCGGGCCGGCAGCTTGAAAATGGAATCGCCGCATTTTATCGGTGTGGGCATGAACGGCCCGTTCTTGTTGACAGCAATCAGGGTTTGAGAATCCCGGACGACGACCCTGTCCAGCTGGAAATCCGGGTAAGAGGTGGTGTAGAGCCACGGCTTGAAGAACCAGTCCCATTTTTCGCCGGTGACTTTCTCCACCACATGTTGAAAATCGGCCGAGCTGACATGTTTGAAGGCGAATTCCCGGTAATAGGTGTGCATTATGGAATCGAAAAGGGTATCCCCAACGTTCCAGCGTATCATGGCGGGTATCTTGCTGCCTTTGAAGTAGGCGTTGAGCCAATAGATCTGACTTTCATAGGGTCTGGTCCCCACAATCGGCCGATCGTAAGGCGTGCCGATTATGAACCGCAGCCCCAGATTGGTCAGGGATGGCCTGTCATTTTCGTCCGTGGACGAATCTATGACGGCCATTATCCTGTTTTGAGTGAAGGTGACAAATCCCTCATCAAGCCATGCTTCATCCATCTCGTTGTTGGCGAGCACCCCGTAAAACCACTGGTGAGCCACTTCATGAACGACCGAGGATGTGAAAGCGTTTCCCCTGCCCCGCCCGATCACGAACCCGGTGCGTCGCTGCGGCGGAATTATCACCAACTGCGGGTATTCCATGGGATTTTGGTGAGGCGCCTGAGCGATTGTCAGGTTTTTGTAGGAATATGGCCCATACCAGCGCTGATAGCTGTCGATTACGGTGCAGATGAAGTTCGGCAGAGTGGCAAAAAGGTCATGATCGCGCCAGAACACGGCTTTGACGTCAATGTGGCCGCATTGAATCCTCAGGATTTTGTAATCCGGGGCGGCAACCACCGCGAAATCGTGGACGCTGTCGGCCACGATGTGGAGCTTGACGGCCGAATCGATCGAGGTGTCCACCTCCAGATTGGAGGCGATGGAGTCCAGCCGAGCGAGGTAATTTTGCGGGGCAACGATTTCGCCTGTCGAGGCCACCACGTATTTTTTCGGAACGATGAAATCGACATCGTAGTGCGCAAACTCGCCGTAGAATTCGCCCAGCGCGTGATAACCGTCCGGATGCCAGCCCTTTTCGTCATACACCACGACCTTTGGATACCATTGCGTTATGGCGTAATGATGGCCTTCATGGCCGAATCTGTCCCACGGTTTCGGGATATGCACGACGAAATCCATGGACACGCGCAGGGTATCGTGAGGGAGAAGCGGAGCCGGAAGCTCCATTTTCATCTCGGTGTCGGTTACCTTTACCGATAGCGGTTTCAGCCCGTTCACCGTTGGGGAGGTGATATCGATCCACCCGAAATCGGACTCATCGGCATCCCTGTGGGAGTAGTCGCCGAAAAGCCGTTCCCTCTCCCGGAAATAGACCGAACCCTTTTTGAATGCGTTGGGATAGAGGTGGAAATAGATGCAGTTCAGGGTGTCTGGTGAATTGTTGACATACTGGACGTCCTCGTGGGCGAAGATCGTGTTCAGCGAATCGTCCAGCCTCGCATGTATCCAGTATCTCACACCCTGTTGCCATGGTGTTGATAACTGCAGGGTCAGAAAAACCAGCAGGTTCAACATCTCACAGTTCTCCCAGTATCTTTTCGACTTCTATCTCGATGCCGCCGAGGATAGGGGAAGTGAAGCTGTCGCCTACGCCGTGAGCGCCTTCAAAACTCAAAAACGGCTTCATGTCGAATCCGCGATAAACGTAATGGTTGATTTCCCTTTTGTATGGATCGACCGCCCAGAATTCAGGCACCTGATAGTTTTCGTAAAGGGCTGCCTTCAAAAGGAGCTGGATGTAGTCGTTCCTGTCCTCAAGGACTTCCACTATCAGCGATGGAATCCCATCTATCTCCCTGCCGTTCAGGAGGTCCATTTTGTCGGGGGTGAGAAAGACGAGGTCGGGATGGACAAGGTCCCTTTGCGAAAGCACAACGTCCACGGGCGCTTTTAGCACGGTTCCCTCAATTTTACCCTGCTCGATCAAAGTTTTGATGTGCTCGAAGATGTGTTCCCTGATTTTCGCCCTCTCCGGGTTTGGTTCTCCCCTGTCAAGTCCCCATCCGAAAAGCACCTCGCAGGTGGTGCCCTTGCATTCATCTATCGTTTTTCTCATCCATTTGAAATCGTATCCCATTTTATCCCTCCATGGTTTCTTGGCTAAATAAGATAAAGTCAGAGCCGAAATATTGCCATGAAGGCGGTTATCTTTGCACTCTGGTGAAATTTTCAATCATTGAAACAACGCAAAATTGGCATTCACAGCATTAAATGGCCTTCGTAATATGAACATGCGCACAGTTAACCCCGCGAGAATTGACAGATGCGGTGATTCTAAGTAGAATTAAGCCAATCCGATCAGTTGTTCCCCCTGAAAAAATTGAGATGTCCGTTGTTGAGGGGAGAGGGACTATATGCAAAATTGAACAAAAACAAGGAGGCTGACGATGGCCAAAAAATGGGTCTATTTCTTTGGTGGTGGCACGGCTGAAGGCAGCGCCAAGATGCGCAATCTTCTCGGTGGTAAAGGCGCAAACCTTCACGAGATGGCGAGGATAGGACTGCCTGTGCCGCCGGGGTTCACCATAACGACTGAGGCTTGCATCCACTACTTCAAGACCGGCGATTTTCCCGAAGGCCTGAAGGACGAAGTGATCAGAAATCTCAGAAGGCTTGAAGAGGTTACCGGCAAGAAATTCGGAAGCAAAGAGAATCCGCTTCTGGTGTCCGTTCGTTCCGGCGCAAGGGTTTCAATGCCCGGAATGATGGACACGGTGCTCAACCTTGGCCTGAACGATGAGACCGTTCAGGGCCTTATCAAAGGCACCGGCAACGAAAGGTTCGCTTACGATTCCTACCGCAGGTTTGTCCAGATGTTCGGCGATGTGGTGCTCGGCATCCCGAAGGACGAATTTGAAGAGCGCATCGACATCTGGAAAACCGCCATCCTTTTGAAAAAACTCTTTAACCTTGAGCTTGAAAAGGCTCATGCTATAGCCGAAAAACTCGTTGGTAAAGAGGCCAACGAGATCAAGGAGATTCTTAAGGCTGAAGGCCTTGAAGCTGATGATGAGACCGCTCGCAGGATCGAGCGCGCATCCGTCGAGGTCAAGGACACGGATCTCGACGCCAACATCATGAAATCGCTGGTCTCCGAGTTCAAAGAGATCGTCAAAAAGCACACCGGCAAGCCTTTCCCCGATGACCCGATGGAGCAGCTCTTCCTCGCTATTGAGGCGGTGTTCAAGTCCTGGAACAACGAGCGCGCGATCGAATACCGCAAGATTCACAAGATTCCGGACGATTGGGGCACGGCTGTCAACGTTGTGACAATGGTGTTCGGCAACATGGGCGATGATTCCGGCACCGGCGTGGCTTTCACCCGTGACCCGTCCACCGGCGAAAACATCTTCTACGGCGAGTTCCTGCCCAACGCTCAGGGCGAGGATGTGGTGGCCGGTATCCGCACACCGCACGCCCTGAACGAGGAGAGCAAGAAGGATACCAACAAGGATCTGCCTACGCTTGAAGAACTTATGCCGGATGTCTATAAACAGCTCGTCGAGATCCGCGAACTGCTTGAGAAACACTATCGCGACATGCAGGACATGGAGTTCACCATTGAGAAAGGCAAGCTCTACATGCTCCAGACCAGAAACGGGAAACGGACCGCGCGCGCTGCCGTTAAGATCGCCGTGGATATGACCAAAGAGGGGCTGATCGACAAAGAGACGGCGATCATGCGGGTCTCGCCGGAGCAGGTTGAGAAACTGCTCCACCCGATGATCGACCCGAAATTTGAGGGCAAACCCATCGCCAAAGGCCTGCCCGCTTCGCCCGGCGCCGCAAGCGGTAAGGTGGTTTTCGACGCTGAGGAGGCCGCCGAGCTGGCCGAGAAAGGCATCCCCGTTATCCTTGTCCGCCATGAGACCTCTCCTGAGGACATCAAGGGAATGGCGAGGTCCGAGGGTATCCTCACCTCCCGCGGCGGAATGACATCTCATGCGGCAGTCGTGGCTCGCGGCATGGGCAAACCCTGCATCGTCGGCGCCGAGTCCATCGTCGTTGACTACGAGAAAGAGGAGTTCCGTGTCGGTGATACTGTCGTCAAGAAAGGCGATGTGATCACCATCGACGGCGCCACCGGCGCAGTCTATCTCGGCGAGGTGCCCACGGTTCCGCCGGAGATGTTCCCTGAATTCGAGGAACTGCTCAAATGGGCCGATGACATCAGGTGGATTGGCGTCAGGGCAAATGCTGAGACCCCGACGGACGCCGCCAACGCCCGCAAATTCGGCGCCGAGGGTATCGGACTGGCCAGAACGGAGCACATGTTCTTCGAGGGCGAGCGCATCTACGCCATGCAGGAGATGATCCTTGCTGAAACGCCTGAGGAAAGGGCAAAGGCGCTGGCCAAAATCCTGCCTTATCAGCGTCAGGACTTCAAAGAGCTGTTCAAGATTATGGACGGCTATCCCGTGACCATCCGCCTGCTCGATCCGCCGCTCCATGAGTTCGTGCCCAAGACCGAGGAGCAGATCAAAGAGCTGTCCGAGAGG
>JAMOPK010000013.1 GCA_027064565.1 Caldifarciminota bacterium
TTGAGTTTGTCTTGCCCATCATCGGCCGTTATCCTTATCATGTAGCTCACAGGAGGCTGGTAAATGCCGGAAGTTAAGAGAGCTGAAAACCTCATTCAGGCTTTCAGGAATTTTAGACCTGACCCTCTGCGCACACTTGAGGAATTCAAAGCCTTCCATGTCGATAGAAACCTCAGGGTTATGAGGCAACTGTATAAAGACATAGAGGCCTCTGATGAGGGAATGAAATTTCTGGTGGTGGGCTACCGGGGAAGCGGCAAGTCCACTGAACTCAGAAAGTTACAATGGGAAATCCAGAATACAGGAGAATTTCTGCCGGTATCCCTGGACATTGAACAGGACCTGAAATATGCAATCAACGACCTCGAAATCCCCGAATTGCTTGCTTATATGTCCCTCAAGCTCATTGAGGTAGCCGAAGATAACAGGATCAAAGTCGATAAGGAATTCAAAGACCAGTTCGAAAAGATAATTCTGAAACCAATTGAAACAGTGATGAAAAAAGAATCCATTGACGCCAGAATAGGCATATCGGTTTTAAGGGCTGGCGGCGAGGTTGTGAAAACCTACCGTAAAGAGTTTAAAACAAAAAGCATCCAGATAATCAACCTCATCGATGCACTCATCCAGCATCTGGAGAACAAACTCAAAAAACCGCTCCTTCTGTTGATCGATGGGACTGACAAAATGAGGCTGGAAAAAGCCGAACAACTGTTCAGCAAAGAGATTCAATATCTTGTGATGCCGAGAGTCAGGATGGTTGTGCTTTGCCCTGTGGCAATAGCACGCTCAAGAGGGCTGGGAGTGACTGTAACCACCTATTTCGGTCGAGTTTATGAGATAGCACAGATGGCAGTGTGGAAAAACACGGTCAATTTCACGAAAATGAATTATGAAACCATCGTGCAGGAAATCATCGAAGTTGTTTCAAAACATAACCTTGAGGAGCTGCTTGCATCAGAAGCTGCGTTTGAGAGTCACGGATTGGGTAAATATCTGGAATATAAGGGGTTCAAATTTTACTACGACGTCACGAAAAAGCGCATGGATCTGAGTCTAATCGAACCTGAGGCCCTCACAATGCTCATAATCGGAACCGGCAAACTTTCGGAATTCATGGCAGCCACACAGAACGCTATCTCCATAGCGAGGGCAGACGAAGACGATAAGGTGAAACTGCCGCATGTCAAAAGCTCCCTTTTAGAAACGAGAACGGTCTATGAAGACAGCCTGAGTCTCGACGATAAACGACTTCTCATTGACGTGCACGGGAAGAAAGAAATCCTGCAACGAGACAGGGAATTCGAGAGAAGCATAAGCTTGCTTTACTACAATCACATCGTCCGCATCCATGCAAAGGAAGATAATTTCTGGGATGACGTTGATCCTCTTTACTATCCTGAACTGAGAAAATGGAAAGAATCCGTTTCCTGATCCCGACAAAAATTTATGACTCACTGAACCGCCTCGTGCAGTCAGTGAAAGATTCCATCGGCTCAGGTGGGATTTTCATCGTCAAATGCGATTCACCGGAAATATTGAGAGAGTTTGAAAACCGGCTCAAAAACCTCCAAATTCAGCCTCACATCTACAGACCAACAAGCTGGGAGGAGATGCACGATGTCCTGAGAACGCACGGCGATGACCCGAATTGGGGTGTTGCGGTCTGGAAATTAGACCTCGAAACGCCGGATGAACTTTACGGCTCAATCGATTTCAACCGGGACGCCTTCCTTGAGGTCAGGTGGCCGAGCGTGTTCTGGACGACATCTATCTCCATAAAAAAGTTGATGGAAAAGGCGCCGAACTTCTGGCGCTATCGGTCAGTCTTCGTGCCCTTCCCTCCAATGCCTCGTGAACCGCATGAGATCGCAGAACATTTCGACATGTTCGTGAAGCCTGTAAGCGAATGGAAATCACCCGAAGAGATCGAAAGGGAGCTGAAATCCCTCAAAAGACTGCTTGACTCGACCGATGATCCTGTGCGGCGTGCAAGGTTCCTCGCCCGTATCGGGAAGTTAGAACTTGACCTTTTCAAACTCAGGGGCGATAGCGGCCTTCTGGAGAAAAGCATGAGCCATTTGAGAGAAGCCATATCCATAATGGAATCCCATAAAGTCCATGATCTCATTTTTGCCGAAGCACTCAACGATTACGGGACAGCTCTCCTGTTTTCGGTCGATTACGATCGAGGTATCGAAAATTTTGAAAAAGCGCTTGAGGTGCTGGACAACCTGCCACAGGACAGTGTTTCAAGCGTTCTGAAGGCCGAGATTTACAACAATCTCGGCAGTGCCTACTATTCAAAAGGCGAATACGATAGGGCCATCGAGTTCTACAATAAGGCGCTGGAGATTTTCGAGGATCTCCTTGGAAAGTATCATCCTGATACTGCAGTGATTTACAACAACATCGGCGGAGCCTATCGCTCCAGAGGCGAATATGATAAAGCCATCGAGTTCTTTAACAAGGCGCTGGAGATATTCGAGAGACGGCTTGGACAGTGCCATCCTTACACGATGGGCGTTCTGAGAAACCTCGCCCATGCCTATCGGGATAAGGGCGAAAAGGCCGAGTTTGAGCGGTTGATGGCGCAACTCGCCGAGCTTGAGCGGCGGTGTAAGCAGTAAGGACTTTGAAATTCCGGATTTCCATTGAGTTTGTCTTGCCCATCATCGGCCGTTAAAATCTAAGCTATCGGGAGGTGTGACATGCCCAAAGCTTACAGGCTTGAAGATGCTTACAACAATTTCTCCTCAGAGCCCATTTCGACACCGGACGAGTTTAGAGAGTTCTATGTCGAAAGACCTAAAGGCGTTAAATCTCCGATTTCCACGCTCAAAGTCTCGATAATGCATGCCAGAAAGCCCGAAAAATTCCTCTTTCTTGGCTTTCGCGGCAGCGGCAAAAGCACAGAAATCAACAGGTTGCTCAACGAACTCGGCGACGAAATTTTCATTAAAATCAAGTTCTCAATCAAGGACTCGCTCGACATAAGCGACTTCGATTACAGGGATTTTTTCATATCTCTGGGACTGCACATCTACAATGCGGCCCAGAATCAAAAAGTTAAAGTCAAAAACGACTTTTTAGAGGATTTTGAGAAATTTTTATATGACGTGACGCATGAGGTGGAAAAAATTGAGAAAGAGGAGATAAAAGGCGGCATAGACATAAAGGTTTTGAGCGCAAAGCTTGGCAGCGAAACGGCCACCAGAGAAATTATCAGAAGAAAACTTGCAACAAGAATCGGAGACCTTATCGAGAAAATAAACAATCTGATAGGTGAAATCGAGCGAAAAACCGGAAAGCGGATAATCGTGGCCGTTGACGACCTCGACAAACTCACCCGTGGAGAGCAAAGTGAAAAGTTCTTTTACACCAATACAGGGCTTTTGCTTCAGCCTGAATGTCTGGTCATTTATACCTTTCCGATACCTCTGGCCTTTAATCCCAAATTCGCCAATGTTACAGGCAATTTCAGCGATACCTTTATCCTGCCACAGGTTCCCGTGAAGGACAGATATGGCAAAGAGATCGAGGAAAATATTGACTTCTATCGCAAAATTGTAGCAAGACGGATGGATTTGAGCCTTATCGATGAATCCGCATTGAAAGAAGCGATCCTTTCCACCGGTAAGATTCGGGAGTTCATCATACTCCTGCGTTCATCGATCGCCATAGCCCTTGCAAATGGGAATGGGAAAATCACAAAGAACGATGTGATTGAAGCTATTGAAAAACTTCGGAGGAACTTTGACAGGGAACTCGACAGAGTCCACATAAAACGCCTCATAGAGATTCACGAAACGAAAGATGCACGCAGTGCGAACCCGGACGATCAGATTACAAGAGAACTTCTTTTCAGCCTCAGTGCCGTCGAATATGAAGACGAAAAGGGGCGGTGGGCTGATGTCAACCCATTGCTTCATCCCCTGATAGAACAATGGAAAAAATCACTTACAAAAGGATAGCTGACAAACTTAGGCCCCTTGTGATCGAGATAAAAATCTCGCAGGGGCACGGGAACATCCTCATCTGCTCGGTTGACCCGCCTTCGCTCACAGATGAGATCATCCAGTTCCTCAAGGAAAAATTTAAAGCTAAGGTCTTCAATGTCCGAACACCGGAGGACATATTGAAAAACCTCAGTGATGTATCACCTGACGAAATCGAGGTCGCCATCTGGAAATTCCCGCCTTCACCCGAAAGGAACCTCCTCAACACCCTGAACATACACAGGGAGCGGTTTTATGAGACCAGAGTCCCTCATGTCATGCTGTTTACGAGGCAATTCATGAGTGCGGTCATCAAGGACGCCCCTGATTTCTGGAGCTACCGCGGCAATTTCTACGAAATTGAATTCCCTGAGTCGAAAGCGGACGCCGATGCCATCCCGTCCGTTGACGCAAAGTTCTGGTTCAAAGACCGCGAAGACCTCCTGCGCCGCAAAAGGATAGCCCAATACCTTCTGGAAGTGTCCGAAAATGATGACGAGAAAGTCAAGGCTTTGATGGACTCAGGTTACTCCAGCTATTACCTCGGTTCCTATGACGAAGCGCTCGAATATTTCAAAAAGGCGCTGGAGCTGAACCGTAAACTCCACGGCGATATGCATCCTTCGGTCGCCGAAAACTACAGCGCAATCGGCCTGGCCCTCATGGCAAAGGGCGATTACGACGCAGCC
>JAMOPK010000014.1 GCA_027064565.1 Caldifarciminota bacterium
CATGGGGTTGGGCGGGGATGAAATACAGGCGGGGCTGGACAGCTTTCACGGCATCAGCATGAGGATGGAGATCGAGGAGGTCGGCGGTATTCACATTGTAAACGACGCCTACAACGCCAACCCAGACTCCATGCTTGCACTTTTCAGGACGTTTGAACACCTGAAGGGTTCCCTGAGGATGTGGTTTGTGTTGGGCGATATGTTAGAACTGGGCGAATATTCCGAGGAGCTGCACAGGATGGTCGGTCGGGAATTCGCCAGAGCAGGTTTTGCAAGGCTCATTGCTGTTGGCCGGGATGCTCGCTACATTGCGGAGGAGGCTTTGTTTAACGGCACGCCGCACGTTTACTTTTTCACGGACAGGGATGAAGTTGTGGAATTCCTGAAAAGTTATCTTCAAACTGGCGATGTGGTAATCCTGAAGGCATCGAGAGCGATGGAACTGGAAAAAATAGTGGAGGAATTGAGAGATGCTTTATCACATCCTTTATCCGCTTAAGGACGTCTTCTTTGGGTTCAACATTTTTCGCTACATCACGATAAGGGCGTCATTTGCGGCGGTGTTCGCCTTTGCAATCACGGTCTGGATCATCCCCAAGCTGATAAGATGGAGCGACAAACATGCTCTCAAAGAACGCATATCCGAGGACGTTCCGGAAAGGCACAGGGTAAAGGAAGGGACGCCTTCATCCGGTGGGCTGGCGTTCATCTTAGGTGTCGTCATCTCCGTCCTGCTTTTCGAGAGGCTGGATGTCTCATTCACATGGATCGCTTTGCTTGTAACCGTCTATCTGGGCGCCATGGGGTTCGCCGATGATAGAATCAAGCTCATGGGGGACAAAAAGAAAGGGATGTCCAAAAAAAGCAAAATTTTTTTCCAGACCTTGCTCACTATCATCGTGTTTGGATTCATACTGTGGAAATACCCATCGGACATGAAACTTTCAACTCAATCGCTTATATTCAAGCATTTCGTGGTGGACCTCTGGTATTTCTATCCGCTATTCCTTTTCTTTGTATTCGTGGGGACAGCCAACGCAGTGAACATAACGGACGGTCTGGACGGCCTTGCGGCCGGCTCGGCGCTGCCGGTGATAGGTGCCTTCACAGCCGTAGCCTACATCGAGGGACATGCAAAATTTGCCAGTTACCTGCATCTTTTGCATATTCCGGGCGTCGGCGAGATCGCCATTTTCGGTTCCGCTTTCCTCGGCGCCTTGCTGGGATTCCTGTGGTTCAACGCATACCCGGCTGAGATTTTCATGGGCGACACCGGTTCGCAGTCGCTTGGGGGAGCGATTGCTATCATGTCCATTCTCACCAAACAGGAACTCCTACTTGCAGTTGCCGGCGGATTGTTTGTGATCGAGACGATCTCCGTCATCATCCAGATTGTATATTTCCGGGCAACGGGCGGCAAAAGGGTCTTTCTCAGGGCGCCTATCCACCATCATTTTGAGCTGAAAGGGTGGGCTGAACCCAAAATTGTGGTGCGATTCTGGATCATCTCTTTGATCTTTTCTCTCATTGCGCTCGCAATGCTGAAAGTTAGATAACTCAGAAATACTGCCGATCTTCTCTGGGGAGGGGGGCAACTTTCATTCAAAAGAGCCTTAATCAAAAAGGAGGAGGATATCATGCACTACGCAACAATAATTACAATAGTGACATGGATACATATTTCGTTGAATGTATCGGGAAAAAGCTACATGGAACCTCCCGCAACTGCCCACGCCACCGTTAATTTCTACGTGGATACCACAATGGTAATCAAAACGATGGATTTCCAGATGGTATTGGGCGGCGAGGACACCGTTGTGGAGAAAAACGGCTTCCTGTTAGATTTTCGGAACGGGAGAGCATACTCAATGGATTTCGTTACAGGTGAAAGGCATGTGGACACCCTCTCCGAGGACTGGGAATACCTTGCCTCGTCTTCATTGAAGCCAATGGGGGATGTGGAGTGTAAGGATTTCAGTCTTGACTTTATAGATTCCACCCACGCGAAATTCAGCGCCACCGTCGTCAGGAAAGACGATGATAAGGTCATGAAATTTCATGGAAATGTCACACTGCTGCCAATTCATTCCAATTTAGCAGATCTGCTCACGCATCAACCTCCGGGATACAAGAATAAGATCGTCGAGTTTATGGCTATCCCTGTCACGACGGGGGAGTTAGTTATGGGGAGCATCATGAAAGCACTGCACGGCAGGATCATATCAAAAGGATATTTTATGCTGTCCCTTGAATCGCAGGAGGTTATAAACGACAAAAAATATCTGGAAAACAGAATGAGGGTCACGAAATTTGAGGAAGTTCCATACAATGAAGTCGCCCCTCTTGTAAATAAGTTTGTGGGACAGAAGTAATCGGATAATTTGCTTTGATTGAACTGAAAGAACGGCGGGCGAGTTTGCGCTCGCCCGTTTTGGTTTTATCATAGAGCCACAAACAGGAGGTGCCTTTCATGAGCACGGTCATTTTTCTGTTGATATCCACAATATACCTTGAAAGAACCGCCACGATATTCTTTGCTATGGATTCACTCAATGTCTCCATCCATAAAGTTAGTTACGTTGATTTCAAATTCATTGCCACACGGGAATCCATGATCATCAACCAGGATACCATAATCCATGGACTGCTGTTCGACTTCCAATCGGATTCAGTCTATTCCATCGATTACCTCGGCGGATACATCAATGCGGACACCCTTGACGAAAACTGGGACTATTACGCTTTGAGGACACTGAGCGGGGTGGGTGACTGGTCGGTGATCGACTCTTCCATAGAGCTTGGCGAACCGGACAGTAGCGGTTGGAGCCACCTGCAGATGCTGATGTCGAATGGCGTAGACACTGCTTTGATAGAAGGCGAAGTTCAGACCTATCCGCTTGAAAACAGCATTGCGACGAAATACGCCAACTATGTTGTGCCCGGACACAGTGCCACGCTTTACATGTTCGGAAACATCCCTGTGTGCAACGACGAAATCGTGGAAAAGATAATCAGAATACCTCACATAGCT
Source organism: Caldifarciminota bacterium (assembly GCA_027064565.1). Classification (GTDB taxonomy): domain Bacteria; phylum Hydrothermota; class Hydrothermia; order B15-G9; family B15-G9; genus WGAI01. The sequence continues at coordinate 3,032 of JAMOPK010000014.1, forward strand.
CTCGCCAAATACAAACTTTACCCTTTGAACTACAAATTGAAAGCGACGATGGACGGGAATCGGGCTTTTACTTTATCATATCACACAATTAACATTAAGGAAATCACTCCTGAAGAATTCAACCGTGAGGAATTTATGAAGGTAAAGGGAGATGGATAACAATTTCGTTGAATGGCTGAAAGGCAAAAAAGTGACTGTTGTGGGAGGGGGCATTTCGGGGGTCTCAGCGGCGCGGGCACTCGCCAAACTTGGCGCTGTCGTGTTGCTGACAGAACAGGGGTTTATACCGACAGAAGTCAAAGAGGAGCTTGAGAAGCGGAAAGTCCAATTAGAAGAAGGCGGACACACCGAGAAATCGCTTGAAGCTGACCTCATCGTCGTGAGTCCCGGAGTCCCGCCGAATTCTTTTGTTTTCCAGAAGGCCAGAGAGATAGGGATCAAAATCATAGGCGAGCTTGAACTCGGATACAGGCTCACTTCGGGCAAATACATAGCGGTAACCGGAACCAACGGCAAATCCACGGTCGTGAAGCTGATCGAGCATATCCTTCTGCCCTATGGGGCTGTTGCCACGGGCAACATCGGCCGACCGCTTTCCACCTTTGCACTTCAGGGTGGGCTGTTCGTGATCGAGGCATCCAGTTTTCAGCTCTACACCATCGAAACCTTCAGACCCAACATCGCTGTGATAACAAACATCTCAGAGGATCACATGGACTGGCATTCGGATTTCGAGGACTACTGCCGGGCCAAATTGAACATCACGCTCAACCAGACGTCGGAGGACTACCTCATCCTCAACATGGACGAAGACGGTTGCATGACAAAGGCAGCGGAAGAAACGAAGGCAAGGGTCAAATTTGTCAGCCTTAAAAGTGAAGACGCCGATGCATTCCCTGACAGCGACGGCTGGTTGGTCATTGTGGACGAAAAGGGACGCCCTATCAGATTGATCAACCGTAATGAGCTCCTTATCCACGGACAGCACAACGTCATGAACGCACTTTTCGCCTCACTGGCCGCCTATCACGCCGGCGCCGACGTTGAAGTCATCCGCAGGGGATTAAGGACATTTCGGGGGCTTCCCCACAGGCTTGAGTTTGTGGACGAAATACACGGCGTCAAATTCTACAACGATTCCAAAGGCACCAATCCGCATTCCGTCAAATGGGCGCTAAAGTCCTTCGACAAGCCGGTCATCCTGATAATGGGCGGGGAGGACAAGGGCGTGGACTTTTCGCCTCTTGTGAGCGACATCTGGAAAAAGGTCAAGTTCCTCGTGGTGCTTGGAAAGGCACGCAACAAGCTGGTGAAAACCTTTTCCAATGTCACCGAGGTCATTGAGGCCTCAGACATTGAGGATGCTGTTCTGAAGGCCTACCGCAAGGCGGAACCGGGTGACATCATCGTCCTCTCGCCCGGATGCGCGAGCTTCGATATGTTCAGGAACTACAAGGAAAGAGGAGAGGCTTTTGTAAATGCAGTTGCAGCACTTAAGAGTCAGGAATGCGCCTGACTACGTCTATGTCGATCCGTGGTTCATCGTTCCGACGTTTCTCCTGACGGTCATCGGGATAATTATCGTCTATACCTCGTCTTTCTACATAAGTTCGAGATTCAGCACTTCTTTTGGCCACTTC
>JAMOPK010000015.1 GCA_027064565.1 Caldifarciminota bacterium
CCGTAGCTGATCCCGACGTTCGGAGGCACGTCTCTGAGCTGAAGAACTCTGGTTTTCCATGTCATGGCGGGTTTCAGAAACTCCATTTCGCCTGCCATGGAAACGTCAGGAAGCAGCCCGTAAATGGCGATGCCGGGGCGTATCATATCGAAAACTGCATCTCTCAGCCTCACGGACGCCGCACTGTTGGCCGAATGCACGATTGCGTTCGGAAAGAGCCTTCTGACCTCAGGCACCACTTTCGTTGAAAACCTCTCAAGCTGAACTTTTGCGAACTCGATGTCCACGTCCGCTGTAGCGTAGTGCGTGAAAACGCCTTCAAGGACGACGCTGTCCCCCACTTCCTTCAGCTCCGCAAGCATTTTCAGGCCCTCGTCGATGCCGAAGCCGGTTCTGGTCATGCCCGTGTCGAACTCCATGTGCACGATGGCCTTTTGGCCCGTCTTCCGGGCGGCACTCAATGCGTTCCTCAGGACGACTCTGTTCGACAGGTTGAACCTCAACCTGCGTCTCACGGCCTCAAGCACTTCTTCCGGTTCGATCAGGACGCCGAGAATCAGGATGGGGTTGGTGATTCCGCTGTCCTGAAGCTCAACTGCCTCGTCGAGGGTGGACACAAGCATGAAATCGACGATGTCAGAAATGGTCTTTGCCACCGCCACGGCGCCATGCCCGTAGGCATTGGCTTTGACCGCAGCCGCCACCCTCCGGGCACCAGCTATTTCCTTGATTTTCAGGATGTTTTGCCTGATAGCGTTCAAATCGACTTCTACCCAGCACCTCATTGCCAGACCAGCACCGTTATTTTGGTTTCAATGCCGTAAATGACGATGGATTTGCCCGATGAGGGGAAAGAAGAGACGTTCATGGCAATTGCGATGGAACCGTTGGGAGACTCTATGACGGAAAGTCCGGCATCAAGCCCCGTGAAGAGGGCCATCCCCCGCTCATGCCCGGTGGAGAATTTCCTGCTGAAAACGCCTGTTCCGAGCCTTGCCGATGCGAAAAATCGCCCTAACGCCAGCCCGGCAACCGCCGAAACACCGGAAAACTGGAGCGAATAGCCCGATGCGATCCCGGGCATGCTCACGAAATCCATTTCCGCCCCTATCCACCGGTCATCGCCCAGCCGTATGCCGGGCGAGAATTCATTTACACCGATGACATCGGATGCCACGGTCCCTGATGGGACGCCTATCCCTGCCCGCACGGTGACGCCGATGGGGGTCAGCGTTGTCAGAAGTAAAAGAACTGAAAACATCGTTCATCCTCCTGAGTTGTGATAGAGCAACAGCGGCTCAAGCTGGTCAAGATATTGTGCGGAAACCATGTTTTCGTTCAGGAAATCGACGAGGGAGCCGGCTTCGATGGCTTCCCTGAGCCTGGACGTGCCGGCAAGCCTGTCAATCCAGAAGCCGTCCCTGTTCTCCGTCCAGCGGAAATCTTCAGGATATGCATCCCTGACGGTCTGGATGAGCCACAGAACGACCTCGATGGGCCTGAACAGCGACCTGTCGGTGACGAAAACCTCGACTCCCTGACACAGCTCACCGGCGTGTTTGGAGATGGTCGGCCGGAAAAACGCCGGCAGGAACCTGACTCCCGGGAACCGAAATACGTTCATGGACTCGGTCAGTGAGAATGCGTCGATCCATGGCGCTCCGATCAGATGAAATGGCCTTGTGGTTCCCCTCCCCTCCGACAGGTTGGTTCCCTCGATGAATCCGGCCCCGGCGTAAACGAGGGCAGTCTCAACCGTGGGGATGTTGGGGGATGGAGGCACCCAGAACAGCCCGGTTTCCTCGAACCACATGGTTTTATCGTAGCCGAGCATGGTCACCACCTGAACAAGCTCATGGGCCTCAAGTTCTGCGGCGTAGATTCTGGCTATCTCGCCGATGGTAAGTCCGTGTCTGACCGGAACATCGGCGGCACAGACGAAAGAACGATATTCCCGTTCGGGCAGCCAGCCCTCGATTCGGCCGGTGATCGGATTGGGTCTGTCAAGCACGACCACCTCAAAATCCCTCTCGACCGCACCTTCGATGAATTTCCTTAGGGTGCTGATGTAGGTGTAGAATCGGACGCCGACGTCCTGAATGTCGAAAAACACCGTGTCGGCAAAGTCTTTCACCCTCTCGATTGCTTCATCTATCCTGGGGTATGTCGAAATCACGGGCAGCCCTGTCAGAGGGTCGGAGGTTTCGCTCACGGGTTCGCCGTCCCTTGCGGCGGCGTAAAGACCATGTTCCGGCGAAAAAATGACCCGCAGGTCAAGCCCCGCCTCAAGAATCGCATCGATGTTTCTCCTGAGGTCAGGGGTCACGCCGCTGCGGTTCGTTACAAGCCCGATTTTTCTGTCACGAAACAACTCTTTCGATTCAAGCAGCCTTTGAAGCCCGATAACCATGTCTTTCTCCTGTGGTTGCCTATTTTACGGCATCGGTTTGAGGCCTGCAGTTGGCGGATGGCTCCAGTATAATCTCAGCACGTCTAAAGGAGGATCAAAGGATGAAAAAGTGGCTTATTGCTGCGCTTGTGGTTGGTGCTATCGCTTTTTTCGGGGGGTATAAGATGGGCAGGACACAGCCCGCTCTCTCGAAAATCCCATCAAAATCGAGCCCCGCTGAGGTCAAAGGCGTTTTCAATACCGATTACTACCCCACTGCGCACGAACTGATCAAATCAGCCCGAAAATCCGTCCATCTCATCATGTTCTCCGTGAAGTATTACGAGGGCAAGCACCAGACTGACACCCTGTTGATGGAACTGCGTAAGGCGGGCGAACGCGGTGCGGATGTGCGGGTGGTGATAGAGGGCGGCGATGAAGATTTCCTTGGTTCGGCCTTCAAAAAAGAGGCGCAGCAGGTTGCGAAGTTCCTCGAAACCGGCGGCCATGTTGACGTCAGGTTTGACCCACGCTGGCGGACGACCCACGCCAAACTGCTGATCGTTGATGGGAAACGGGTTTTAGTTGGCTCAACCAACTGGACAACACAGGCGTTCACGAGCAACAACGAGAGCAACGCACTGATTACGGGCGATGTGTCGGATTTTGAGCGGTATTTTGAGAAAGTCTGGAAGGAATCGCACGAGCCGGAGGAAGACACCGTCATCGTCAGGCCTTCGGTGAGCCAGATACTGAAAAACCCTGAGAAATACGATGGCAGGATCGTTGAAGTTGAGGGTCTCGTGTCGGATTTGAAGCTCAAGACGTCGAAATCCGGCAGAAAATACGCCACGTTCAAGCTCTCGGACAATTACGGCAGAACGCTGAAGGTCTATTACGGGAAAGGGCATCCGGCAATAGCCAACAACGACCGTGTGCTCGTTAAGGGCATCTACCGCAAAGTCAAAAGGGTCGGGCGCTATCAATACAAAAACCAGATTGATGCCTCGAAAGTGGAGAAACTATGAAAAAAGCACTTGTTACCGGAGCCAATGGGTTCGTCGGCAGCCATTTGACCGAAAGGCTGCTTGCTGAAGGCTGGGACGTGAGGGCGCTTGTCCGCAGGACGAGCAACCTGAGATGGATCAAAGACCTGCCGGTGGAGATTGTCTATGGCGACCTCGTCCGCAACGAAGGGCTGGATGAGGCGGTGAAGGGCGTCGATGTGGTCTTCCATGTGGCGGGTGTGGTGCGGGCACTGGATCAGGAAGGATATGTCAGGGGCAACTATGTGAGCACCAGAAACATCTACCTCGCATCGGAAAAAGCTGAGGTCGAGAAGTTCATTTTTTTGAGCAGCAGGGCGGCGGTCGGGCCTTCGCCGGGCAAGGTCAGGATAACCGAGGACGCACCGATTCCACCGCTCTCAGCCTACGGAAAATCGAAAAGGCTGGCTGAGCAGTTCCTTCAGAGCAGGAGGACGATCCCGTTCGTAATATTAAGGCCGGTTGCCGTTTATGGCCCAAGAGATTACGGAATATACGAGTTTTTCAAACTCATCAAAAACCACCTCAACGTCTATGTCGGCAAAGGCGGTTACATCAGCATGGTGCACGTGTTCGATGTGGTGGACGCTGCAGTTGCGGCGGTGGAGCGGGGGAAATCCGGCGAGCCCTACTTCCTGTGCGGTGACCGTGACCTTCACATCAAAGAATGGGGTCATTTCATAGCGGAAGTCCTCGATATCAAGCCGCTGATAACCCTGAGGATACCCGCATGGATTGCCCTGTCCGTTTCTCATGTGACCTACGGATTCGCAAAATTAATCAAAAAACCGACCTTTCTGAACCCGGATAAGGTGCGGGAACTCTCAGCACCCGGCTGGCTCTGTTCCAATGAGAAGGCCAAATCCCATTTAGGCTGGTGGCCGCAGGTTGACGAAGCCGATGGATTCGTGTCCACATTTGAGTGGTATATCGAAAACGGCTGGCTATGACCTGATGCCGGACAGGTGCGCCCATTCGTCCGCTGCCCATTCGGCGGCGCGGTGAAAGTCCGGCGTGTAGAATTCGACCTCGAAATCGGGAGGAGAGTCCGTCAAAAGGATTGCCCTCATGCCGGCTCTGTGGGCAGCGATTACATCCCGTCTGGAATCGCCAATCATGAAACTGAATTCCGGGCGGATGTCAGGGAACCTGTGGAACAGCCTTTCAAACATGAAGGTCCCGGGTTTCCGGCACGAACACCTTTCGTTGGGATGATGGG
>JAMOPK010000016.1 GCA_027064565.1 Caldifarciminota bacterium
TGTGGCTCGCCGCCCTCATGGTTCTCATAGAGGTGGGCGTTATGGCGTTCCTCAGGATAAAGAAGATTTGAGTTTCTCCGAGAGTTCGGGCCCTAAAATTCTCAGTATCCGCTTGCTCATTGCCTCTGTGTGGGTGCCTTTCCAGTAAATTCTGCCACACGACGGACATCTTGAGAACTCATCGTGCGTCCTGAAGACGAAATAGGGCACTTTCAGCCTGATTTCCTCCTTGTCGGTCACCTTTTCTAACGGGGTGTTGCACTCGATGCACCTCGTAAAGGGGGCAATTTTGTCGATTAGATCAAACTCAAGAATGACTTCGCGGAGCTGGAGGTGCGTTTTCTCGCTGCTCAGGAAAAACAACCTGACATCTTTCGGGAGTTTGACCTTTTTGAAATGGCTGTTTCTGGTCAGGATAACTCGTTTTTCGTCATGGGCCATTTGAATGATCCGTTCGATCTCCCCGGTTCGCTCATAGACGGCATCGAACCCCAGCATCCTCAGCCATCTTGCCAACTTTCCGGCCATCGAATCGACCACGAACCTGACCATAACTCATCTAACTATGAGCAATATCGGCTGATCCGACCTGACGTTTCCAAGGGAAAATGGATGCTGCGGAATCACATGAGACGAACGCCCGAACCTGTCCTGAAAATACTTGTTTACAGACTGAACGACGTATTTCCACAGTTCCCTTATGGTCACGATGTTGTCGTTATCCGAATCAGCAGCCCCACCGAGTCCCATGAGCAGGAAATAGGTAAAGACACCGTGTCCGAGTGAATCATCCTCTATCGACGGCTGGTTTTTGTAAGATGAGAACAGGAATATCCTTGAGTTCGGTTTCTCGCGCGATATCTTCTTGAAAATCATGCCCCCATCGTTTCGATAAGCCACCAGGTCCTCGATGTCATCTTCGGTGCCGGAATAGCACGCATCTATGATGAGTATGATCAAGCCAGCCTTTGACTTCTCTATCTCGTTGGCAAGCCATTCATAGGAGATGGAAGTCTGCGTGGTTATGTTCGAAATTGTGTTGATTTCCTGATTGTAAATGTCATCGTAGTAAACGGAATCCTGCCAGTAAGTGTCGTAGGTCAGGAGATAGTTCTCGTTTCTCAATGGATCGTAATGACCGTGGGTGGCCACATAGATGAAAACCACATCGTTTGAATCCGCGGATAAAAGGACCTGGTGGATGATGACCTTGGCCGAGTCGGAGATGAAATCCGGGCCTATGAGTGCCACACCGTCGAAACTTGCATAACCGGCCGCCGCCTCCTTATTTAAAAGCTGACTCACAGCAATGGCATCTCTTTCGGCGTATCTCAGGGGCGGATATCCGTTGCTCAGCTCGTTGCCGTTGCTCCCCATGACGATGTAGTGGAATCTTTTGTTCGCGAAGTAGTCCGGCGATGGAGCTTTAAGGGACTGCGTGGTTGCCAATTCCGATACTGGCAGTATTTTGAACCCTCTTCTGATATCAAGCACCTGAAGGTAAGACTCAACTATCGAACGGCCGGGTTTATATTCGCTCGAGACCGCCCCAAGGAACACCCTGTAATTTCCACCGGACAGAGGTGTTATCTCCACATCGTTCAGCAGGCAGGAGGTGCATTCGTATTGATAGGAGAACAACTGTTCGGGCTGAGTGTAAGGTATCTGAAGGCTGTAAAACTTTACAAGGCCGTGGGTTCTGTCAAAAACAGCGAAAATAGAGGTGTCGGTTGAAATCGAGACGTAGATATCAACCGGAACGCTGTCAGGAGAATAAAATTCCTTCTGGTAAAACAATCGCCTATTGTTCACATCGAATATCCTGAGTTTCCCGCTCCCATCCGTGACCAACAGGTATTTGACGCCTGATTTATCGACGGCTTCGATGGAATTGACGCCGTTGGGGACTGAGAAATCGGCAAGATGGCTCATGCTGTTGAGGGAAAGAACGTTGATCTCGCCATCCCTATCGGCAACGGCAAGAACGGAATCGCTCAGGAATTTAACGGCGACAACCGGCGCCTGCATGATGAAAGATTTTTCAAGTTTCACGGTATCCGTGCCGTAAGGCGTCAGAAAAATCCGGTAAATCAGGACGCTGTTGTCCGACATGCCGGTTGCGACATAAACGTTTCCTGGCGATATGTCCAGCGACAGGATTTCCGGCGACAATGTCGTGGGACTTTGCAAAAAATAGATTCCATCATCTTTGACCCATCCAATGCCCCCTGCCCTATCTCTGACGATTTTGTTTAAGTAAAACAGGCCCCAGCTGCCTCCGGCAGCTGCCATGTAGAAGTTCCTGGTATTGTTGATGCTCAGTATGTTACATCCCCGGTCAATCAACGCAGTCAGCGAGGGTGAATGGTTCAATCCATTCGCGAAAGATACGGAATCGCCCAGATCGTAAATCCAGAGGTCGCCCCCGAAAAAGAGCAGGCCCATGAGATCGCCATCGGTTGAAAGGGCTATGTCGCTCAATTCGCTTGAGAATTTCAACTGGTATTTTCCGATCACGTTGAATTCTGGTTTTATCTCTAAGGTCTTTGTCGGGGATACAGAATCAAGGGTAAAAATAGTCCGCCCTTTCACACTGTCTAAAACAGGGTCCAACGGATAGAATGACTCACTGTTAAACCCTCCTGGTGGGAGGGAAATCGCAAATAATATCAACATCAATTCTTCCATCATCTTAATCCCCCCTTTTCCCCCTTTCGCAAAGAATATTCTATATCCATGTCGATAAATGTTCAACACTTTCCGATTTTAATTGTTCGGGCAAAAAGATTTTTGTTCGATGAGCCGTTCATGGATTTTCGACTTATCGTCCGACGGGATATCTTTCGTTGTCGGGCAGCATTTTTGATGAGCCAATTCGCAAATTAGCATAACGGTATCAAAAACGATAAAATAAATCACTGGCAAAAGGAGGAGTGTATCATGGTTAAAAAACTGTCACTATTGTTGCTGTTTGTATTGGCCTCCTCACAGTTTGCTAAGGCCGATCAGATGTGCAATATGACTGTGGGAGAGGTTTGGAACACTGTGAAAAATGATGGAACCCTGGGTGGTGAACGCGGAGCCGGGTATTTCGGTTACGATTGGCCGGGCGATTCTCTAAATCACAACTACTATCTCTGGCTCTCATATCTTCACATAGGGGTTAAGGTGAACGGAGAATCTTACGTAACTTCTACGGATTATCCCTTAGGTGAATGGTCACCTGCGGATAGCATGACCTGTGGTCCCGGTGTATCTGATTGGGACGTTAATATGACTTTGCAAGATTTCGCCTCACAGAACCCGAGGAATTCTCAAGGCAGGCATCTTGGAGTTAAGGTGATTTTGAGGATTTACTCGTGGGCTTCTGAACCGTGGAATGACATCATAGCCTATGAATTTGGGATTACTTACGATTCTTCAGAGTGTGATATACCTGGCCACGGCGAATCTCTTGACAGTTTATACCTTGGGATATTGTTCGATTGCGATGTTTCCGGACTTGATACAACTGACCCACACATGGACGACCTCGTCAATTTCGATGGCTGGGTAAACAATGAATGGCCTGACTATCCTTTTGATTCCATAACCATTCTGCGAGACACATTTGTTGATGTGCCTGACGGCTATCCAGATCAATACACGGTTTATGGCGATGACCCTTACGAGATTACACTTCACGGAGACACTCTTTTAATCCCGAGAAACACGTCCTACATGTATGATGGCGACAATCCTTCGACTCCGGGAGATGATACCGGAGAAGGTGGTAAGTCGGCGGGATATATTGGATTGCGGCTGATTTATGCACCGCCAACCCCATTTGATTCCGTATGGGTGGATCCTCACGGCGATACGGCCAGAATTCCCCGTGTTTCCGCACATCAATGGTGGGATTGGAGGCACGATCCGGCAGACGACAATGACTTTTACCTTTACATGCGGGGACATAATTCTATGACCAACGGTTATTATTTTGCTCCTTTGCCAGCGGAAGTTTTCGATTATAGATTTTTGCAGTCTTCGGGACCCCACAGATTGCATCACGGTGATACGCTCTGGTTCGTTTTCGCAGGTGGGCTTGGTCAGGGCCTTAACGGAGGATTTGATAGCTATTTTAACAGGGGCTGGATAAGGGGCCTCAGGCAGACTATGGACTATGCCCTTGCCGGATATTATTTAGGCAGCACTCACTCGGATCCTGCACACCCATCGAATCCGGTTGAAGACACACACTGGTTTGGACTGAGCAGCATCTCTGAAGAGGAGACCAGGGATGAGCCAATTGTCTGGAATGTCGCCACGATTCAACGCTACCCAGTCATCACTTTGCAAATCGGGAAGACATCGAGTGGTGTTCTTGAGATATTTGATGTAACCGGTAGAAAAATCAAAGCATTTCGTTTAGGCGATTTAAATTCTTCAAATTCAACTTCAACGGTGAGAATCCCATTGCATGGCTTTCCGGCCGGCGTTTACTTTTTGAGATTCAGGAGCGGCAATACTGTATTCTCTAAAAAGCTGCTTCTTGTGAAGTGAATAAAAATTCTTGCAAAGAGATTTGGTCTTAAAAAGCAAAAGGAGGATGAATATGCCTATTATCGAATACATCATTGCAAGGGAAGTGCTGGATTCGAG
>JAMOPK010000017.1 GCA_027064565.1 Caldifarciminota bacterium
CGCGGCGTTGGGGCCGTGTCCGCATTTCTGACGCCTTCATTTCTGTATCACTACATCCTTGAAGCCATAGCAACCGTCGGATACATCGGTTTTGTGCCGATCGCACCGGGCACGATAACCGCAGCGATCACGCTCACGGTCTATTATGCCATGCCTGTGGACTGGAGGTTTCTGAATTTCGCCGTGCCGGCAATAGCCGTGCTGGGGATATGGGCATCGCATTACGTTTCAAAGAAGCGCGGAATCGACGACCCGAACTTCGTGGTGGTCGATGAGGCCGTCGGCGCCCTGATTTCGGTCATGTTCCTGCCCAAAACCATCCCCGTGCTCGTAATCGGGTTTCTTGCATTCAGGTTTTTCGACATATTGAAACCTTTAGGGATTCATCGGACTCAAAATTTGCCGGGCGGACTTGGTATTGTGGTTGATGACATGCTTGCCGGGGCCTACGCCCTGCTTGTCACATTTGCCTTGACAGCCATTTTGTGATGGCTGTAATCTGGAACGGGTAAAAACGATAAAATGGAGGTTGAGAGATGTTCAACATGAGAATCACATCAAGAGTCGATGATATGCCGATAATGGACAGCATAAAACAACATCTGGAAAAGAAGTTCTCGTCCCTCGAGAGATACTCCAACCACATCATCGATGGTGAGTTCATCCTTGATGAGGTCAGGGGTAGGTTCGTGGGCGAGGTTATTCTCAATGTTAAAGGCGGGACCATAACCGCAAAGGCCACCGCCAAATCACCCATCGACGTTATCGATGAGCTTAAGGACAAAATCAAAGTCCAGCTCAATCGATACGAGGAAAAAATGAAATCCAGAAGGTGAAATTTATGCCCCACAAGTTGAGATATCAGCGGGGTCATTTGACAGTCCGGGAACTGTATGAGGAAAAGAAAGCCGATTGGGGTTTGGAAATAAAGGCGGGCAGCAATGGGCTTGACAGGGACATAACAACGGATGAGTTGTGCCGCCCGGGCCTCCTGTTTGCCGGTTTCGAAAATCACTTTGCTAAAACCCGCCTTCAGGTCATCGGGATGGCGGAGTGGGCATTTCTGGATTCTCTGTCTCCCGATCGGCGCGAGGACGCCATAACCCGCCTTTTCAAATACGATACTATCCCGGCCATCATTCTGGCTAAAAGACTGAAGCCGTTCCCGCTGATGAAGGAGCTGGCAGACGAGAAAGGTATCCCGCTCTTCATCAGCCCTTTGAAAACCACTCAAATCGAACATTTCGTCTCGGATTACCTCTGGAAAAAGCTCTCATGGTATGTCAACGTCCATGCTGATCTCGTCAACATCCATGGGGTTGGCGTTCTCATAGGCGGCAAAAGCGGCGTGGGGAAAAGCGAGACTGCTCTCGACCTGATTCGACGGGGTCATGCGCTTGTTGCCGATGATATTGTAAAGATAATCCAGTATCCGCCTGGAAGGCTTCTGGGAATGAGCGCTGCAACGGAGAAAAACCGCATATTCAAAAACATGCTCCACGTGAAGAGCATCGGCTTCATAAACGTTTTCGAGATTTTCGGCATCAAAGCGGTCAGGCGGGAGTCACCGATAGACCTTTACATCGAATTGGTGCGTCCTGAAGATGGATACCCCGAATCCAGCAAGCGGATCAGCAATGGCGATGACGGGCCGTGCCCCTTCTCCCGCGTGTTTTTCGATCATCTGGAGAATGGGGCTGACAGGGGAGTCGAAATTCCAGCCTACAAAATAGTCGTGGAACCCAAGAAAAATGCGGCGACCCTGATCGAAGTTCTGGTGCTCAAGCACATCGTGAAACTTGAAGGCAAGGATCCATTCGAGGAAGTGGAGAGCGTTTTCGAGCGAGAAAGCAACGGGAGATGAGGACATTCTACGCTCCCCCAGAAAATTTCACGGGAGATAACCGGGCGGTTCTTACCGGTGATGAGGCCCGTCATGCAGTAAAGGTTTTGCGGCTACGGGAAGGTGGACGAATTAGAGTTGTCGATGGTCATGGCAATGCGTTCATATCCGAAATAGTGAAAATCGTTTCCGAACACGAAGTCCACGTCGCAATTGTTGAGAAAGCAGATTCTGCTGATCCACGGGCACACATTGCGCTTGCGGTGGCAATCCCGCGGCCTCAGAGGATGGATTTCCTCGTGGAAAAGGCCGTAGAAATAGGAGCCGCTGAGATTTACCCGCTTGTCTTTGAGCGGACACCGAGGCGACTGAGTGGCAAAACGGTGCGCTGGCGCAAAATCGCAATTTCAGCGATGAAACAGTGCGGCCGGGCAAGTTTGCCGACCATCCACGAACCACGCAACCTCGAAGTTTTCATGGACTTTGTGGGCGAATTTGAGTCACGATATGTGGCTCATTTGCTTGATGGGAAACCGCTTCTATCTTATAATCTCAGCAACAAGGCGGTGATAGCTGTTGGTCCGGAAGGAGGCTTCACAGAAGCTGAAATGGATATGCTCATCGAAAATGGATTCCAGGAATTTTCCCTTGGACGACGAGTGTTGCGTGTTGAGACCGCGGCTATCGTCGCCTTATCTCTTTTTATGGCAGGTCTTGGAGAGATCTGACTGATAAAAGTGAAACCAACAAACTAAAGTCAAGGAGGTGAATGGGATGTCGGGAGTCCGGCTCAGAGAAGGTGAATCCTTCGATAGCCTCATGAAAAGGTTCAGAAAAGTGCTCGCGAAGGATGGTATCCTGCAGGATGTCAAAAGAGTCCAGTTTTATGAGAAACCATCCGAGAGGCGGAAAAAGGAGCTGCTTGCCGCAAGACGCAGGCTGCTGCGCAAGATGAAGAGGGAAGGATGAGAAACTCCGCAAGGAGGCTTGAATTACCTGCCCTCCTTGACCTGCTTTCTAATTACGTATCTTCCGAGCCGGGTCGTTTGCAGATGGCCCGGCTCCATCTTTCTTTTGACATAGAAACCTCTCGCCTCAGATACCGTGAAACCGAAGTCATGATGCGACTCATCCAGTCGGGCACGGTTTTTGACTTCGGCGGAATACCGGAAATAGGACAAACCATCGATAGGATCGGCACCGGCCTTTTCATCCCCGGCAAGGAATTGCATCGGATTGCCGACTTCATCGATGCGGCCGATGAAATCTATGACAAAATTACCGGCACCGACCTGCAATTCAAACTGCCTGACCCAGCCTTTTTGAGGCCACTTGTGCGGGAGATCAGGAAAACCATCGACGAGGAAGGCGAGGTGCGTGACAACGCCACCCCTGAACTGCAAAGGCTCAGGGAACAGAAGCGTCGGCAGAGGCAGGAAGTCATCCGCCTCATGGATTCGTTGATGGACAAATATTACCGTCAGGGCCTCGTGCGGGAACGGGTTGTCACCATCAGGAACGGGAGGTTTGTCCTGCCGTTTTTCTCCCATGTGAAACCGCGCGGAGTTGTCCACGGATTTTCGCAGACCGAGGAAACGATTTACGTGGAGCCTTTTGAGTCGATCGATGCCCAGAACAGGCTTATCAGGATCGAGGAAAGCGAGAGGGAGGAGGTCGAGCGAATATTGCGCGACCTGACCTCACATGTGCACCAGATGGCGGATACCATAAAAGCGCTCTGGGAAGGCATCGGCGAGCTTGAGGTGATTTACGCCAGAGCAGCCTTTGGCCTCGACTACGGCGGCATAGTCCCGGAGCTGAATACCGGGAAACGCATCAGGTTGAAAAAGGCCCGCCATCCGCTTCTGATCCACACAAAGGGCTACGAAAACGTCGTCCCTCTCGACCTCTCGATCGGCCCTTCCCCCTCGGTTTTGCTGATTTCAGGCCCCAATGCAGGCGGTAAGACGGTGATCCTGAAAACCGTCGGACTGCTCACCCTGATGGCCGGACTGGGGATCCCGATCACGGCCGAGGAGGCCGAAATCTTCCTGCCGTCGGAAGTCTTCGTCGTCGGTTTCGAGGATGTTCAGGACATCGAACAGGGGGAATCGAGCTTTACCGCCATCCTGCATGAATTGAAAGAGCTTATCGAATTCGACGGCGGCCCGGCGCTGATCCTTCTGGACGAATTCATCGCCTCGACCGATCCCAACGAGGGGGCAGCCCTCGCCTTTGCTATCCTGAGATACCTCAGCGAAAAAGGGCACCTGATAATCGCCAACACTCACCTGACACCGCTGAAACTTATGGTTGAAAAGGAAGAGAACATGTTAAACGCCACGGTGCTTTTTGATCCGGTGACACGGAAGCCGACTTATCGCCTGAAAATCGGGGAGATCGGCTCAAGCTATGCGCTGGACATCGCACGGCGGGTCGGAATCCCGGAACAGATTGTGGCCGAAGCCGAAGGGGTGCTGTCGGGACTGGAAAAGGAGCTGAGAGAACTCACAAGGAGGCTCAGGGAAAAAGAGTCCATCCTCGCCAGAAAGCTCGCCGAGATATCCGAGATGGAATCGAAATTCCGTCAGGAGGAGGAGAAACTGCGACGTGAGGCCCGGATAAAGGCGAAGAAAATCATGGACGAGGCCCGGAAAGAGGCAGAGGAGCTTGTCCGCCAGCTGAGAAAGGAACTTCGGGAGAAGCGGAGGCTTGAGGATAAGCTCAAAGAAGCCAGAAAGGTGCGCGATGAGCTCAAGGAGAAGGCCGAAGATTACCTCGAACTCTA
>JAMOPK010000018.1 GCA_027064565.1 Caldifarciminota bacterium
AGCAAGTGCTTGGGACGTGTTTTCCAAGAGTATAAGTTATGCCAAGTGGTGGATAGAAAGATTCCTGGACGGGAAGGGTTATTATATGGAATTGTGCAGATAACTATAGTTTGGGGATCGTAGGTGCATATTGCACCTGGAAAATGGGCATAAGGTGTAAAAATAAACTCTAAAGTCCGCTCACCAGCTTCCAGCTCCCAATTGTGTTCATCTACTAGGTAGAATGGGATTCGTGGTCTTAAGTGCTTGACAAGTGTTTCTGTTCGCCAATGTGTAACTATATACCTTTCACCGGGGGGCAAAATTTCTTGAAGTATTGGCAAACACCCGGTTATGTCGGGATCCTGGTGGTGAAATATAATATACTTGATATTTTTTAATGAGGTTACCTTCTGAATTTTCTCAAGAACTATGGGGAAAACAACCATGCTCCCGGGATCAATGAGCACAGATTCTTCCCCGTTGTTGATCAGGTAAGCATGGCATTGGAAAGGGTCATCCGGTATATAATGCCCTACCCAATACACATTTTCCGCTATTTCTATCGGTTGAGATAACTCAGACATCATTGTTGCAGCCTCCTTACGTTAATTAAGTTTAACAGCCACATAATACTCTTTAATTATATAACGATAGTACTGTTTTGGGGACACTCTGAGCATTAACAAATTTTGGCAATGAGCTTTTACCGAGTACCGGTAATTTTTTCCATTTTGAGAGCGTATTCATTAAAATTGGTCATGTCTGATCGGTTACGCCAAGGGCACATGTTCAGGATAGGTTTGTCAGCCTTATTGCCATAATCCTCCATCTATGCATAAAATTCAGGCAAACAATCAGGAGTTAGTCAAATGGCAAAGATGGAAGTCGAAGTAAACGGCATCAGGTTTCGGAATCCGGTTCTCACCGCCGCTGGCCCGAACGTCATGGATGCCGAACACATGATCGGCGCCTTCAAAGGCGGCGTGGGCGGGATAGTGTCGAAGACCGTGTCCGTCCGCCCCGCACACGACAGACGCCCGACCATTCGGAAAACCGTGTGCCGCGGCCTCGTCAACTGCGAGACGTGGTCGGAACTCTCTTTCGAGCAGATGATCGAGGAACTTTTGAAAGTGAAGGAATCCGTCGATGTGCCGCTGATCGTGTCCATAGGCTATTCGCCCGACGATATGCGCAAACTCGCACCGGTTATCGAGCGTGAGGTTCAGCCCGATGCCATCGAATTCTCGACCCACTACACCGGCAAGGACATCGAGCCGTTGCTTGCCGTCGCCAGCGCCCTGCGTGAATCCGTGGAACTGCCCATCTGGATGAAAATATCTCCCAACACGCCTAACATCGAGGAACTGGCCGTTCAGGCGTCGAAGATCGTGGACGGGTTTGTGGCAATAAACTCCTTTGGCCCGGTGTTAGATTTCGATATCGAGACCTTTGAGCCGGTGCTTGGCTCGGATTACGGTCAGGGCTGGCTTTCCGGGCAGGCAATCCTTCCGATAGCCCTCAGGATAGTCTATCAGATCGCCTCGGTGCAGGATAAGCCTGTCATAGGCGTGGGCGGCATCGAGAAGGGCAAGGATGCCATAAAGTTCTTCATGGTGGGCGCCTCGGCCGTGCAGATATGCTCTGCGGCCATCCGCTATGGCCACAACATTTACGGAAAAGTGGCTTCGGAGATCGAGAAATGGCTGGACGAGCACGGATACAGTTCGATCGACGAGATCAGGAACCTCTATCGTGAAGGACTCAAAAAGCGCAGGGTTTTCGAGAATGTCCCTGTGATGTTTGTTGACGAGGAAAAATGCACCGGCTGCACCCTTTGCGTCCGTGCTTGCATGCACGGGGCACTTTACATGGAGAACAAAGTTGCAAAGGTCATACCTGAAAATTGCATTGGATGCGGATACTGTCAGGATATGTGTAATTTTGATGCCATGTATCTCGTTGATAGAACATGATCTGGGGGGATTGGCCATGAAAGTGGGATTTGTTCAGTTTAAACCGCAATTTGGGAAAGTCAGGGAAAACCTCCAGAGAGGGATCGAGCTTATGAAAAGCGTGGATGCGGACCTGATGGTTTTCCCCGAACTCGCATTCACAGGCTACCTCTTTGAGGACAGAACTGAGCTGGAGGCACTCGCTGAGCCCATCCCGCACGGGTACACCTTCAGAACCATTCAGGAAGCGGCACGTGAGACCGGGACGGCCATTGTTTACGGCGCACCTGAGGAGGTTAAGGGCGCTGTCTTCAACTCGGCAGTGGCTGTTTTGCCGGATGGCGGATTTTTCATCTACCGCAAAGCCCACCTGTTCGACCGCGAAAAGCTACTTTTCAAGCCCGGAGATACCGGGTTTTTCGTTTTCGAGTTTCGGGGCGTGAAAATGGGCATGATAGTCTGTTACGACTGGGCCTTTCCTGAGGCGACGAGAAGCCTGGCCCTGTTGGGTGCCCAGATCGTCCTGCATCCTGCAAACCTTGTTCTGCCTTACGCACAGCGGGCGATGAGGATTCGCTCCATCGAAAACAGGATTTTCACGATCACCGCGAACCGGATTGGAACGGAGGAGCGAGCCGGGCTCAAGCTCACTTTCACAGGCTGGAGTCAGGTCACTGCTCCGAACGGCGAGGCCCTGATCGAGGCCGAGCGGGACACGGAGGCTGTCATGGCCGTTGAGATCGACCCTGAGGAGGCGTTGAACAAGAAGTTCACGGAACTTACCGACATTTTCGATGACCGCAGGCCGGAACTCTACACCGCCATCGTGAAAGAAAGGGCCTGAATGGCTCTATTTCGCTACTACAACCACCCTCTGCTCAGGGAGCTGGCGTTTTTGTTGCCTCCGCTCTATGGCTGGAGGGCCGGCACTTTCAGGGCGGCGATAGAGATCGCCAGACGCTTCCTGCCCGACGGCACTATCAAAGCAGCTGATCTTGGCACAGGAATCGGCCTTTTCGCAGGACAACTGCTAAGACATTTCCCGAACATCAGGGTCGACGCTGTCGATGTCAATCCACACATGACAGCGATCGCAAAGAGACGATTTCTCCCGGACAGGAGAGTCAGGGTAATAACCTCTGACGTTATGGATCTCAACGGCCCATACGATGCCATCTTCGCACTTTATCTGCTTGTCCTTGTGCCGCTTGAGCCTACGCTTGAACATCTCACATCGATCCTCAACGAAAACGGCATCATTGTCTTCAACCTGACATCCCCGACGCCTGCCATGAAATTGCATCGGAAATTCTATTCGATTTTTGAGGGGTCTGCCGTTAACCTATATCCCTCATCTGAAGGTGTGAGAATAGCATCTTGCATCGGAGAGATCATTTGCATCAAACAGGTAGAACCAATTGAAGGGTCATACGTCATAGCAATGAGGAGAAGGAGATGAATGGGATATTTGTTTTGGTGTTAGCGGCCACGCTCCAGAGCCGATACGACCCCGGCGTTGTCAGGCTCGTTGACGATGTCCTGCACTTCACGTTTGCTGAGAAATACGATGAAGCGTGGTTGCTCATCGACAGGCTGAAGGACAGCCTTCCGAACGACCCGCTGCCTCACATCCTGCGTGCCGGCCTCGACGATTACTGGATGCTGGACTACACGACGAACAGCCTTGAGGACGAATTCAATGCGGAGATCGACACGGCGCTCAACCTGAGCAAGCAGTTCAAGAGAAGCGATCCCGCTCTTTACCACTTTTTTCGGGGGATCGCTTATGCCTACAGGGCCACACGAAAAGGGCGCAACAGGCAGGTTCTGCCGGCGGTCAGGGACGGCAGGCGAGCGCTTAAAGAGCTGCGCAAGGCGTTGAAATACGATTCGACACTTTATGACGCCTACCTCCCGATCGGCATCTTTGATTATGCGCTCTCGGAACTGCCGGGCATCGTCAAGTTTTTCATAGGTAACAAGGATCGACGTGAACAGGGACTCAAGGAGGTGGAGCTTGCGGCAACAAAGGGCTGGCTCACCCGAACTGCCGCCAGGGACGCCCTCGCATGGATGCTGGCCTACCACGGCGAATATCGCAGGGCCGCTGAAATCGCAAGGGAACTTGTCAGAGAATACCCTTCGAGCCGCTCGTTCAGGTGGACGCTGGTCTATGCGCTCAGGCGGATGGGGAAATGGAAGGAGGCGCTGGATGTCTATAGCGAGCTGTTCTACCTCATTGCCAGCGACCCCAGACAGTCGGATTACAACATCGCCGTCATCCTCTACTGGATGACCAAAGGTAACTACTATCAAAGGCACTGGGATGAAGCGGTTTATTACGGCCTGTCAGCTCAGTTCATGCTTGACCGCTGTGATCCCGACCTTCCGGGCGTCAAATACATGAAAAAGCGGATTAAAGTTTACATCGAACTGGCGCAAAGGAAGATAGAATCCGAAAATCGGGAGTCGGAAAAGCTGCCCATCTCCCTCGAAGGCCTGCAGGGCGGCAGATGAGTTGCGCGCTCATTCCCTGCGTCCGGCGGTCAGAAGTGCGAGACCACCTAAAAGTGAGACCAGATAAGCTGAGATGCCGTAGAGCACTCCGACGGTGAATCCCGCTTCCTCCGGCATGAGGTGGGCAACTTTCGATAGGAAAAACACGAAACTTCCTTCCCGAATGCCGATC
>JAMOPK010000019.1 GCA_027064565.1 Caldifarciminota bacterium
GGTAAGACTGGAATCGGGATAGCTGTCCCGGCCGTCAAATGCCGGAAAAACTATTTTTCGAAATTTATTTTACAGACGCCCATCGATGTGCCTTATTCGACAGTGTTTTTCGTGATGTTGGCGATTATCCCGTCGATCCTGCACACAAAAGGTGACTCCGAGAACCTGCGGCAATCCCCTATCCAGCTGTCTATCTCGCTGTAAACAGGGATATTGCCCAGATATCTGACGTCGTGCTTTTCGACAAGCGATTTGATCGTGGGCTCGGGCGCCATGTTTTCGATCACTCCAACGATGTTGATTCCCTGTTCTCTGAGGACGCTGAGCGTGTTTTCAAGTGCTACAAGAGACAGCGGGGACGGCGTGCTTACGATAAGGAACTCGCCCTTCCTGAAAAATTTGATGAGGTTGAGGAATGGATCGCCCAATCCCGGCGGCATGTCGATCACGAGATAATCCACGTTCTCCCACCTCGTCACAGCCATCAGCTCAAGGAGCGCATCGGTGTATTCCGAACCGCGCATAGGAAGCGGTTTCTCCCGTGTATAAAACGCCACCGACATGAAATTGAGGCCGCAGACCTTCACGGGAAGGATACCTTTGTCTTCCTCTGGAAAATCCGTCGTTTCAACACCAAGGATGATGTGGTCGGATGCGCCCCAGAAATCGAGGTCCATGAGGCCCACAGGCAGGTTCCGTTTCGCAAGGCTCAGAGCAACTCCCGTGGATATCAATGACTTCCCCACTCCCCCCTTGCTGCTAAGCACAGGGATGATGTGCTTTATCGAGTTAATTTTCTCACTAACGGCTTCTTCTCTTGGATCGATCATCTGCACCTCCGTGTGGCTTATATGATAAGCAAAACAGGGATGCATTTCCTGAATCGGCCCTGCAGGATTTGACGGAAATGAAGCGGGTAAGTAAAACCCGTTTGAGAGCTTGCAGTTGATGGAATATAAACATTAAAATAAGACAACAAAAAGGAGGCCTTTCATGCTCGGGGTAACCTTGATATTTCTCAGTTTGCTCAATGTAATTCCCAGAAATTACTTTGTTGTTTACGACCAGAACAGGGCATTCATCGTCAGGAGCGATTCAGCGGTCTTCTGGGTCCGTGTAGGCAAGGCGATGAAAATCGTCTCGGAACCGCCGTCAAACACTCCGAAAGCGAAACTGTTTGACCCCCCCAACGAAAGCTGGCTGTGCGATAACCATAACTTTTGGGTCGCCATGCTTTCCGCAGAAGGAATAACTGTAGGCGAAGGTGAAAAGATTACCGTAAATAAGTTTGAAAATCTGCTCAAGACAAAAGCCAAAAATAAGGAAAAATATAAGCCTCTGGATAAAACCACAAAAATGATCCTGACTCTGTTTTCCACCAACTTCTCCGGAAAGAAAAATGAAATCCCCTATCAGGATGGCAAAATCGTTATCGTCAATTACAACAAACTGGATGCAAAATCCCCTTATTACATCGCGGCAAAATCCTTTATGGTTTTAAGCGACAGTAAAGTTAAGCCGAAGGCTATCAAAAATTCACTCAGAAAGGCTTTCAGCGATCCTGATTTTGCTACGTTGATGGCCGAGGGGGGGCCCACAGGCGGAGTTGCCCCTGTGGGAACTGGCGGTGAAGCTGACACAACTTTGTTGAAAGCCCTCAGGGTCAACCTGGGGCCGGATGTCTCATACATCGTCGTCAAGGCCAACCAACCTGTTACAATTGACTCAATTGACATCACTGGTTACGAACAGCATTTTACTGTTCTCGATAAATTGCCCAAAAAGGTCACTGGCACTGACAGCATTTCATTAGCGTTCGCTTCAGAAGATGATATCCAGAGCATCATGGAATCCGGGGTCAT
The DNA here is from genome assembly GCA_027064565.1 of Caldifarciminota bacterium. GTDB lineage: Bacteria > Hydrothermota > Hydrothermia > B15-G9 > B15-G9 > WGAI01. Next base: position 1,863 of record JAMOPK010000019.1, read on the forward strand.
CGGCGGCACTTTTATCGTAAATGGAAAACCTGTTGAGTTTTTCGTTCAGGTAACGCCACCTGGGGGGGCAACGGTCGGCGGAGGCGAAGAAGGCCTGGTTCCACCTGCCGGCGGCGAAGTTCAGCCGACAACCGAAGCGCCATCACCGCCCACCACCGAAGAGCCTGAAGTCATTACCATCGACGAAGGAACCGGCGGAGCGGCTCAAGGCGGCGGCATAAGCAAATCCCTCCTGATCCTGCTCATCGTGGGCATCCTTGCGATCCTCATCTTCCTTTACCTGACCTATCGGAAAGTTGGACGTCTGGCCAGCAGACTCACTGAATTCGACACCCTCGTAGATGACCTACGAGGTAGCATCTCAGCGCTTGAGGGCAAGATACAGGAACAGCCCCAAGCCCCTCCTGTTAATGAGAAACTTGAAACCACATTGCAGCAAATACTTGGCATCGTTCAGGGCTTGCAGTTCCAAATTGAAGGAGTCGGTAACACCATGCAAGAAGTCGGTCAGGAAATCGCTGGCAATGTCAAACGAGCGGTTAAAGAGGAATTGCAAAGTCAGGCCGCTGTCGTTGCAAGACTTGAGAAGAAAATCGAACGGCTTTTGGACACAATAAGTTCTGGAACAACTGTTAAAGCCGAGACCCCTTCGGCCCCTATGACACCAGAACCTGAATATCAACCCCCTGCCACTGAGGAAATCTCCGGCGCTCCACACGAGCCTTCGGAGATGTTTGAAGAATTCGGAGGCGCTGGAGGTGCCGGCTTCGAACCGCCCTCAGAGCCCACTGTGATGGAAATCAAACCGCCCGAAACGGAACCCGAAGGTATCACGATAGAGGAACGTGAAATCCCATCCCGGCCTGAGGTCACCGAAACGAGGCCGCGTAAGGCCGAGAGCGGCATTCGCGCACTCCTCGCGGAAATAGCCCAGAAACTCAAAAAACTTCAGGATAATAGGACACTTAAAGTCTCGGTTCTCATTCGCGATATGATAAATTCCATCCCGGAACCGAGCAAAAAGCTCGCTCTCCAGCACACTTATCAAAAATTCCTTGACATCGCCGAGGGCTGGGACAGGATAAAGAATCAGGTCAGGGTGCTCAGGGAAGTCGCTTCCGGCCAGATACCTGAGACTGCGGAAGTCAGGATGGAGTTTGAGGCCCTTGAGGCCAGCATAGAAGACCTCTCGGCTGCCCTTGAGGATGTCGAAAAATCTTACAACCTCAAGGATTATCTCCCGCTTATCGATGCGATCTCCAGCTACCCGCAGATGAAACCTCGTCTTGAGGAACTCACAAAACTGCTTGACCTTGAGCAGATTGAGGTTCCGGTGGGCAGGCCATTGACCGATGAGGAGGCTGAGCAGGTCGAGGTCTGGGATGTAGAGGGGTTCGGAACGCGTCAGGTCGTTATCGATGTCATCGCCAATGGCTATCGCTCAAAAACTACAGGTGAAATTATCAGAAAACCAAGAGTGAAAGTCAGGCTCGAATGAGCTTTCAGGTCAAGGTTACCCCGGGTTATCTTTCTATTTGCCCTTTTGTGGAGGTTGTGGCCTCCCGAAAGGGGTTTTGGATAAAAACAAGGAGGCAACATGAGTCATTTCCACACAGCGGATAGGATGAAAGGGCTCTCCAAATCATCCTTTGATATGCTCAGGAAGGCCAAAGAACTTGAGAGAAGCGGGCGAGAGATCATCCATCTTGAAGTTGGAGAGCCTGATTTCAACACACCAGAACACATAAAAGAGGCGGCTAAAGCGGCACTTGACCAGAATTTAACGCATTATGCACCTCCTCAGGGGCTTCCGGAACTCAGGGAGGCCATCGCAGAGGACGAAAAAAAGCGCAAGGGAATAGATGTATCGCCAGATAACATCATAGTCACGCCGGGCGCAAAACCGGTGATATTCTTCTCCATCATGGTTCTGTCGCAGAAAGGGGACGAAGTCATCTACCCTGACCCCGGATACACCTCCTACCGCTCCATGATCAAACTGGCCGGCGCCAAACCCGTGCCGCTGGAACTCAAAGAAGAAAACGATTTTGCCCTCGACGTTGACAAGCTGGAATCCATCATCTCGTCCAGGACACGCATCATCATCCTAAACACACCGCACAACCCCACGGGTTCCATCCTGACCATGAAGGACTTTGAGGCCGTTGCCGAGATAGCCGAGAAATATAACCTCGTTGTGATCTCCGACGAAATCTATTCGAGACAGCTCTATGAGGGTGAGCACGTCTCCATCGCTACCCTGCCGAAGATGAAAGAGCGCACCATCGTCGTTGATGGGTTCTCCAAAGCCTTTGCCATGACAGGCTGGCGGCTTGGTTACGGCATCGTGCCTGAGGAAATTTTGCCTAAAATTGTGAAATTCCAGACCGAGACTGTGTCCTGTGTGGCCCCATTCGTCCAGAAGGCCGGAATCGCCGCTCTTAAGGGCGATCAGGAGCCTGTCAGGCAGATGGTGGAACGCTTCAAGCAAAGACGCGACCTCGTGATCTCCATCCTTGAAAAGTCGAAACACATCTCGGTCAAAAAACCGAAAGGCGCATTTTACCTGTTCCCCAACATCAAAAAGCTTGGAGTGACATCGTTTGAGTTTACGGATATCCTCCTTGAAAGATACGGCGTCTCTGTGCTCCCGGGCTCGGTCTTCGGGCTCTACGGGGAAGGGTATATCCGCATTTCCTATGCGGCTTCCGAGGATGAACTGGAACGAGGAGCAGA
>JAMOPK010000020.1 GCA_027064565.1 Caldifarciminota bacterium
CAACTTGATCCCCCTCGAATGGTTTGAAAAGATTCTGAATGGCAACAGGATAGCCGTCGAAGCCGATGCTCTGGATGGTGTCAAAAAGAAACTCAAAGATGTTTTCAAATCCAGACCTGTTCCCAAAGTGGCGCTCGATCGGGTAACTCAGGACTCCAACCTTTTCCACTATGGTGAGTTGCATTTCGATAAGGGCGGCCTTTTCTTTTTGGCAGAGTTCAAAGACATCGAAGTCCAAAGAAGATTAGAGGCTGTGCTGAAACTACTTGGAGATGAGGGTCTTGGCGGCAGAAGGACGGCAGGCTATGGCCTTTTTGATGTTGAACCCGACACCATTGAGCTGGAAATTCCTGAAAACGCAGACAGATACTTGCTCCTTTCGCTTTACTGGCCACCCCAAAATGAAAGAAACATTTTGAGCCTCAAAAACTCCAGTTATCAGATGGTTCGCAGGGCGGGCTGGTTTCTGCTCGATGATGGCAGGTCATACAGGCGCAGGCCGATATGGATGTTTAGCGAAGGCTCGGTTTTGAACATCCGTCCGATCGGCGGTGTCGCAGATGTAACGCCCGATGCCGTTCCTGACAAACATGTCTATCGGTTCGGATACGCTTTTATTTTGCCAATCAAGGCGGTGGATCATGCCAATCTATAAGTTCAGAAGAATCAGCGAATTGGACGAAGCCATACGGAAAGGTAAAATCACCGGTGAGTTCACTTACCGGCCTGACAGAGAGTATTACCGAAAGGTTCTCATGGAACTCGATCTGCTTGTGCATGTTGAGCTTCCAAGAGGCGTTTACAAGTTCAAGACATTGGAGGAGGCGGACAGATGGCTTATGAAAAATCTGCTCTTTCTCAAGGGCAAAAAGGAGTTTTTGGAAAAACAGGGGGAATTATGAGCAACTTTTTGCATGTCCGAAAATACAGACTTAAATTGCTCTCGCCTCTCCACATCGGAGGGAGCGACAGGATTCCTTTTTACATGATTTTTTGCAACGGAGACAGATGTTATATTTTTGACGAAATCCGTTTCGGCGAAGCACTTGCGAATAAAGCCCCACAATTCGTTGACAGATTCGTCCAGTTTGCACATCAGGAACGCGCCAATCTCGCCGATTTCTTGCACGAGATTTTTCGAGGCGACCAAAAGGGATTGATCGATTTTGTGGAACATGCAAAAGCTTACAGTGCAAAAGCGAAAGCCTGTCCCAGAAGGGAGTTGCACCCGTTTATCCGCGATTCACTGTATCGTCCTTATGTGCCCGGCACATCGCTCAAGGGTGCTCTGCGGACTGCAATTATGTATGTGATGCTGAGACGGATGGATGAGTCGGATCGGAAGCGTCTGCTTGTGGACTTTGTCGAAAACAAACTCAACAGAATACAGATGGAGGTCAGGCGCGGAAAAAGTCGCTACATCCGAAACGAGGAGAAATGGTTCGACCAGGACATCGAGGTGGAATTGATGTGGAAATACTTTTTTGATGAGGCCACTATGAAGTTCGACCCCCACTCTGACATTCTGCGGACGGTAAAAGTATCTGACACACAGCCACTTGATCCGAACAGCACCGTGATCGAGGAGGTCGAGGTCTATAACCGCGGTTATGCTACGGGCATCAAAATTTATGTCGAAACGCTTCCAGCGGGCACCGAGCTTGAGTTTACGATCTCCATCGACATGCAACTTTTGAACAGGTTCCGTGAACACACGAGGCAGAAATTCGGATTTTCCATGAACGAAATTGTTGAAATTGTTGGAAATCCGATAAAGATGGTCTCCGAATGGACGCGCGATCTTCTGGATTATGAGCGGAGAGTTTCAAAAGGCTCTTTAACTTATCACTTTGCCGAGGAGCCGAACATCAATCTCGGTTGGGGCGGCGGGCTTTTGACCAAAACGGTTGACTTACTGCTACCGGAACGGCTGCGAGCCGAGTTGCTCAGGACATTCAAGCGCCGTCGGCCTTATCATCCTGCCCCATCCAGCCGAAGATTCACAAAAGACCGAAGACCGATAGGGTGGGGGAAGATTGAGGAGGTTTAACATGGTCCCAACAGAAGACAATTACATCGATTGGATACTGGCAGGAATACGAGATTATTTTAGAAAATTGGGATATAGAGTGAAAACATATTCCATCGGGCAAGTAAAAGAAAGACAGTGTCCAATAGATAGAATATTGGCTGTAGGTAACAAAATGGTTGGCTTGCAATTTAAAAGGCCGTATATAAGCAAACAGGGTCAATTGAAGTATCATAAGACACAGCATCAGAACAACTTGATATCAAAAGCAAGATGGATTTTCTATTGCTTACCAGATTTTACGGATTGGAAATATCAGGAAGTTGCTCTTTTTCACTGCAAGTTCGTGCCTGAACTGCCCGAAAATAGCAAAGACAATATCCCTAAGAGATATTACAGGTGGGGAAGCTTTGCTGAGGCGTTATTAGGATGTTATGAAGGTGTTGAAATTAAAGATGATAATATCGTCGAAAAGATTATAGAAGACATGCATAGGGATCCTAAAGATGTCTATCTATCACTCAATAAAAAATCAGAGGAATTATATCTAATTCGGCGCGATTTAGAAGCCGAAATAATGGACTATGAACCAGCTTGATTTGCTCTTAAACGAATGTTTTTACAAGGAGGACGAAACATCATGAAAATCTTGATAGCGCCCTGGGGGTATCCCCAGGTTTATAAGGAAGCAGAATACCGCCTCAATGGGCAACTATTCCGTTCAAGGACATCAACTGGTGCACTGAAAAAAGGCCTTAATCCAGATTACACCATTTTGATACTTCAAGATAGCCTTGCTGTTTATAATCCGGAAACATTCAAAGCAGGAAATTACCGCCAGATGGTTGAATCTCTCCAAAATTTTCTCATCGAGAGATACATATGCAATCCGGACTGGATCCCAGATTTTGATTCAGAACACGATTGGATATTGATAGCTCCTAACGTCGGAACTTTCACAAGCAGAGCAAAAGATGATCCTTCAGAACTTAGGATCAAAGGGCAGATGGGTGATTACTACTACTGGGTTCTTTATAACCTTTCTCATTTTATCTTAGAAAAAGCTAGAGATGCTGATGAAGTTACCATTATGCTTGATACCAGTCACGGTCTCAATATCATGCCTTATTTGACATATTCTGCACTTTACAATATCGCTGCAGTGCTTGATTTAAAGCTCCATAACAAAGTCAAACTTCAAGTTTTTAACTCGGATCCGTTCTTACAAGGCGCGGAATATCTCGAAATACATCTTGTTCGGGAACTCTATCCGAAGTTACAACTTGCATTAAAATTAAAAACAGGAAGATTCCTGCCAGTAAAAGTTAACAAATCATTTGTAGGTAAAGAGACTCTGCCGGTCATTTCTCAGAAAATTCAGACTGTCTTTGGAAGATACAATCTCGATGAAATCTACATGAATTCGTTTTTGCCGTTTATTGGAGCGTTTTTCCAGGGAATTATCCATGGAATCCTCCACTTCTTTCCTCCCGATACTGCAAAGATCGAGAGCGAAATATGCGAACTTTACAACTCGCATATTCAGTTAGTTCCTCAAGGGGACGAAAATTCAATATTAGTTGCGAGAAAGCTTTATTTCACGGAGTATTTTGAGATCCTCACTTACGTCAGGAATCTCAGGAAAGTAATGGCACAAATGGGCATGGAAAGAAGGGAAGAAGTGAGTTTTAGCGAATTAAAACACTGGTCAGAAAGACTTTATAAAAACTTTCCGGTTGTCCAAAGCAGGATACGCTATGAAATAGACTCCCTTAAAAATGATGAGAAGCTTGTAAAGCATAGCACTCCGAATTGGGTATCCTTTGGAAAATGCGGTGAAGAAATTCACAAGAGAAATTTCTTTGCTCACGCTGGCTTAGCTCAAAATGCCATCGAATTCAAATATGATGATGGGGATTACTGGATAAGATTTTGTAAGTCATCCCAAAATGTCATATTGAAATATCTTAAGGAAACAATAACAAACCAATAGGAGGCAAATGATGCTTATCCTTAACTTCACTCATCCATTGAACGACGAACAGGTCAAGCAGATCGAAGGAATCACCGGCCAGAAGGTCGAGGAAGTTCGGCAGATACCTGTTCATTTTGACAATAATGTTCCCTATGAAGAGCAGATCGAGGATTTGATCAAAGAGTGCAACCTGACGCCGACAGAATGGCAATCTAAACCGATACTCATTGTGCCGCCGTCCTTTAACTTCATTGCTGTTACGCTCCTTGCTGCACTTCATGGACTCATGGGTTATTTCCCGCCAGTTGTTCGTCTGAAACCGGTCGAAAACCAGCTGCCTGTCCGATACGAAGTTGCAGAGATTTTGAATCTCCATGGAATTCGGGAGAAATTCAGAAAATACAGGTCAGGCTAACGCCGTAATAAATTGGAAAATGCTCTGCCGGCTCTCAGTGAAAATTTCCTTTACACAGGAATCCAATTGAGAATCATTTTCAGAAAGTTTAAATTCAGGCCCCTAAAGCTTTAAAATTAGGCCATCAATCCATTACAAGGAGGTTAAAATGCGTGAGGAAAGCCTGAAATTCAT
>JAMOPK010000021.1 GCA_027064565.1 Caldifarciminota bacterium
GCTTGATGGAGCGGAGGTCATCGAGGTCAACGGCGAACCTGTCAGGAACTGGCTCGATGTTTACAGGGCTGTCAGAGCCGAGACGGACAGCCATCTCTTTGTCGTTCTGAAAGGCGATGATACCCTCAAGGTCTGGGTTCCAGATTCGCTCCTCCCCTACATCACCGCCAAGATCCCGCCAGTGGTGGCAAGGGTTCAGCCCGGAATGCCGGCCTACAAAGCTGGCATTCAGCCCGGCGACACCATAATTGCCATCAACGGTGCGCCGATCGACGAATGGTATCAGCTCGTGGATTCCGTGAGCGCCCATCCCAACGACACTATTGAGCTGACCGTGAGAAGAAATGGACGGGACACCACCATCAGCGTGGTCCCCATGCCCATCGAAATGCCCGGAGACAGTGGTAGGGTCGATACCGTTGGCAGAATCGGGATAATAGCCCCCACACTAAAGGCCCGAATTTCTTTGGGACGTGCTCTGGTAATGGCATCCGGGAAGACCCTGAGTTCTGCACTAATCATTTTCAGGTTCGTCGAAGGACTTTTCACAGGAAGATCTGACTACCGTCAGGTCGGTGGCATTATAACCGTCGGGAAATTAGTGGGAGATACCAGCAAATATGGGCTGGACTATCTCCTCATGCTCGTGGCCCTCCTGTCGATTAACCTCTTTGTCATAAACCTGTTACCCTTCCCCGCACTTGACGGCTGGCATATCCTCGTTACGCTTTTCGAAGGTGCAACTAAAAAAAGGATTTCTCCGAAAGTAGCCGAGGTGTTCCAATACATCGGATTCGCTTTTTTGATCCTCCTGACGATTGCAGTCCTTGCGCTTGATATAAAAAGGTTTTTCTGAGGCGTTGGAATGGCTTACAACGAGGCTGCCATAGAGCGACTCAAGGAGCGTTACAGGAGGATCAGGCCCACAATCGAGCGCAGGATGGAGGAATTTCACGCGCTCTGGCAGACGGCCACGGATGAGAGGCTGTTCGCCGAGATGGCGTTCTGCCTGCTGACACCTCAGTCGAAAGCAAAAGTGTGCTGGAGAGCAATCGAAAACATGTTGAAAGACAATATCTTGATGGACGGCGACGCTGTTCAGATCGAAGGCTACCTCACCGGTGTCAGGTTCAAACACAACAAGGCCAGATACATCGTGGAAGCGAGGGAAAAGTTCTGTGGAACAGGGAAATGCCGAATCAGGGGAATCCTGTCAGGGTTCGAGTCACCTTTTGACGCAAGGGAATGGCTTGTCAAAAACATCAAAGGCTATGGATATAAGGAAGCAAGCCATTTTTTGAGGAATATCGGGATAGGCGATGATCTTGCCATCCTTGACAGGCACATCTTGAAAAACCTGAAACTGGCCGGTGTGATCGAGGTTATACCCAAATCACTCAGCAGGAAAAAATACCTTGAGATAGAACGTCTTATGCGTGATTTCTCGGAATACATCGGCATTCCCATGTCTCACCTTGATCTTTTGCTGTGGTTCACCGAGACCGGTGAGGTTTTCAAGTAAAAACAGGGGAGGAACCCGATGGAGAAAGAAGAAGTCAGGGTAAACGATGAAATCCTCAAAATTTTGTTGGATTTTCAAAGGAGCGAGATTACCGAGCACCATATTTACCTCAACCTCGCTCGAAAAGCCGGGGGTAAAAACCGCGAGATACTGGAACGGATAGCCTCTGAGGAGTTAGGTCATTATCGTCGCTGGAAACGCTATTCGGGCAGAGATGTGTCCCCCAACAAATTTAAGATCTGGCTCTACACACTTATCGCAAAGATATTCGGCTTGACCTTTGCGCTGAAAATGATGGAGAACGGCGAACAATATGCGGAATCGGCTTACAAAAAGGTGCTGGAGATATTCCCGGACGTGGATGAGATCATTCAGGACGAGGAGCGGCACGAGCTTGAACTGATCGACCTGATCGACGAGGAAAAAATCGGATACATCGGTTCGATGGTGCTTGGACTGAACGATGCCCTTGTGGAGCTTACCGGAACGCTTGCAGGTTTGACGTTCGCGCTGAGAAACACGCACCTTGTGGGGATTGCGGGGCTGATAACCGGGATAGCGGCTTCGCTCTCGATGGCCGCCTCGGAATACCTCTCTCAGAAATCCGAAGCAGGAGGCAAAAATCCGTTGAAAGCCGCAATCTACACCGGCATCGCCTACATCGTGACAGTGACCCTCATGGTTCTCCCGTATTTCCTGATAAGCCAATACTACCTGGCGCTTACAGCAACAATAGCGGTTGTAATAGGCGTCATTTTCGTTTTCACATTCTACATCTCGGTGGTCAAAGGGCACAGTTTCAAGTCGCTATTTCTCGAGATGCTTGCGATAAGTCTCGGAGTAGCTATAATTTCATTCATGATAGGCATGCTTGTTCGCGTCACGCTTGGGGTTGACGTGGACTAAGGAGGCAAAAAGATGAAGAATAGCTTGATATTTGCTGGCTTGTTACTATTTCTGTCTGCCGGATGCAAGAAAGCAAAAGTGGAGAAAAGGCCCGGCAAAAAGTTGGTGGTGGCTTCAATAGCCCCGCTGACAGCCATTGCACGGGAGGTCGGAGATACCCTTTTCGATTACAGATACATAGTCCCGCGCTCATCCAATCCGCACACCTTTGAACCCACACCTGGCGACATGAAAGCGGTGGAAAAGAGTTCCCTTTTTATCTACGTCGGGCTGAAACTCGATCCCTGGGCACGAAAAATGGCCAGCTACGCCCCTCTCAGCCTCGCTGTGGGGGACTCACTCAAAAACTACAGACTACCACTTGATAACCCTCATGACATCTGGCTTGCTCCCCGTCACGTGAAAGCATCCGCGGCCATCATCGCTTCGGCTCTCGAAGACATATCTCCGAAAAACAAAAGCACCATAGAGTTTAACCTCAGGGATTTTTACAGCCGCATCGATTCCCTGATGGATTACATCGCCGCCCATAAAGCCGATACTATCAGGGTCGTAGTTTACCACGGTGCATGGGCAGGTGTGCTTGAGGAACTCGGGTTCGATGTGGTGGACGTGATCGCACAAAATCCAGCGCAGGAGCCATCGCTCAGCAGAATCTCAGAGGTGATCGAACGGGCTAAGGAGCGAGGGGTCAGCGTGGTCGTGGCTGAGGCCAATTTCCCGGACAGAGTGCCGTCA
>JAMOPK010000022.1 GCA_027064565.1 Caldifarciminota bacterium
CGGGAGCACAACGGCTATCTCATCGGGCCGGGCCGATGGGCGGAGGCCGTGCTCCTCAAGGAGTTCCCTCGCAGTAAGGACTTCGGAATGGACATCAAAGACCTCATGCAGTTCGATCCGGGGCGATGTTTCCCCGGCGTCCACAGAAATCGGCTCGATGCCCGTCTCCTTCACGATTTCAGCGAAAGGCGACCACTCCACGCTGTCGGTGTGCCACACCATGGATGCAAGTCCTGCCCGCATGAGCTCCACGACCACACGTTTGACCGATTCCCGCATGGCGAAATGGCCTGCAAACACGATGTGATCGAACCTATCACGAATCGGGTCCATGAGCTGGTCGATGTTCTCCGCAACTTCTCGCATGATAACGCCCTCTGTCAGACGGCCGATCCTCCTCAACTCCGCTGCGAAAAGCTCCCTGAGCCGGGAAATGTTATCCCAGATGGCGTTCATGTAACCGGGATAAAGGGATGCAATCTGCGACCTGACCGATTCAAGTCTTTCGCGGGAAACGAGTTCTGCATCCAGTTCATCGAAAATAGCGGACAGCCGCACGCCCCACGGGAAAAACCTATCAAAACTGACATGCTCTTCCCTGAGCAGGCCGTTCGCAGCCGAAAGTTCGTAGATAAGCCACGCGGCGTCCACGTGCGAAAGGGGGGCAACGATGCGACCTGAGAGTCCGTGAAGGTAACGCACGAAATCGGTTGTCTGGAAAATCGCCGGTGGGACAAATTCCCGCCTGATCCTCTGCGAAATGGCCCGCTTGAGGTAAAATCCGGGCCTCTTTCCGGGGAACACCACCGCAATTCGACTAAAATCACGGCCCTCACCTGCTGTCAACTGTTCTGCGAGCCAGCCGATCAGGTTTATCGGGAAATCCACCGCATAAATGTTACCGGGTTCAAGCATCGGGGGATGATGATAGACCCTCGAAACACCTCATGCAACAGGGTAAATGTAAAACTGCCAGGAGATGTTGACCCGCCCATTGACAAGAATTTAACAAAAGACTTGATAAATTGGCTCCATAAAATAAAATCAGTCCCTCCAAAAGGAGGGACCAGACATGTTTTGTTTCACTTACCAGGAGGTCCTAAAGATGAACCCTTTTGAAGCCCGACGCAAGATTATCGAAACTTACGAAGAAACAGGAAGCATCAGGAAGACAGCTAAAACGCTCGGAATATCGAGGAATACCATGAGGAAATGGATGAGAAGACATTCCCAAAAAGGTCTTACTGGTTTGTTCCCTTTGAGCCGGAGGCCTAAAAAATTTCTCGTAAAAAGCATTAGAACTTTTGGAGGAGAGAAACAAAAAATGATGCCGCCAAATCGAACCCTCCGCTCGCGGACGCTCGCCTCGGTGCTGATGTACTCGGACAACCCCAGAACGTGATACGAAAATTGAGATAGAAATTTCAATTGGCTGCTCCTTGGAGATGGTGATGGGTTTTAATTCTACCTTCGAGAAACATGAAACGGCTCAGGCATCCTGTCCAATGTGAAGCGAAGAATGGTCATCATGTTATCAAAATTCGAAGCCTCAGCTTTATAATTTTGAAACAATGGTTGAGATTTTTGTTGTAACGGTGATGACATTTGTCCCGGGAGGTGTTACGATGGAGATAACTTATCCAAAAACCCCTGTCCGCACCGTGGTTGACACCGTGCACGGGGTGGAGATTGCTGATCCATACCAATGGCTCGAAAACCTCGATGATCCTGAGGTTCGCAAATGGATTGAGGCGCAGAACCGGCTCACCCGTTCGATCCTCGATTCGCTTCCGGGCAGGAAAGAGCTTGAGTCCGAAATCGAAAAGCTTTTCCGCAAAGAGTCGCTTTCGCTGCCCGGTTACAGAAAGGGCAGGTATTTCTTCTATCGGCGCGAGCCTGAGCAGAACCATGCCGTGCTCTACATGTCAGAGGGCAGGTTTGACCCTGAAAACGCCAGAGTTGTGCTTGATCCCAACACTTTCAGCGAGGATGGCACCGTGGCTCTGGATTTCGCTTACATCTCCCTCGACGGCAAACTCATAGCCTACGGCAAATCCGCCGGGGGTAGCGAAAACAGCACGCTTTACGTCCTCGACGTTGACACCGGGGAACACCTCGCAGACACGATACCGAACACCAAATGGACGTCCCTCGCATGGCTGCCCGACAATTCCGGGTTCTACTACACGAGAAACGTGGGCGGCGATAAGTTCGTGCCGCGCATATTCTTCCACCAGTTGGGCACCGACTGGCAGGACGATCCAATGGTTTTCGGCGAGGGACTGGAGGAGACCTCCCTGCCGGGCATCGGCATCACGAAGGACGGCAGATTTCTGGTACTCACGATCCATCACGGGTGGAACAGGAATGACGTTTACATCAAGGCGGTGGGTGATGAGCCGGACTGGAACGGCTGGAAAACGGTCGCCGAAGGTCTGGATGCTCTGACGTCGGTGGAAATCTATGGGGACACGGTTTACATCCTGACCAACTACCAAGCGCCGAGATACAGGATTTTGAAGGCGCCCGTATCCGATCCGAACATCCTGAATGCCATTGAGGTTTTTCCCCAGCAGGACGAGCGAACCGTTATCAGGGGGTTCGATGTCCTTCGCGATAGACTGCTGATCAACCTGAGCCACAACACCTACCGCAGGTTGCTGATTGCGGACACTGATGGCAGGGTCATTTCCGAGATCAAAACCCCTGTTGAGGGCATCATCTATGCCAGAATCGAGGACCACGAAAGCCCCACGATTTACTATGCGTTTGAATCGTTTTTTTATCCGCCCGAAATCCACAGGTTCGACATCGAGACCGGCAAGGATGAGCTGATTTACAGGATGAAAAGCGGTTACGACCCGTCGAATTTCGAGCAGAAACTCGTCTTTTACCGCTCAAAAGACGGCACGGAGATACCCCTTTACATCCTTCACCCGCGCGGCATCAAGCCTGATGGCAGTCATCCGACGCTCCTCTACGGCTACGGTGGCTTCAACGTTTCCATGTCACCGTTTTACAACGAGCTTGCGATGTTGTGGCTCAGCCACGGCGGTGTCTATGCCCTTGCGGCGATCCGCGGGGGAGGGGAGTTCGGCGAGGAATGGCACCGTGCCGGCATGCGCGAGAACAAGCAGAATGTCTTTGACGACTTCATCGCCGCCTCTGAATACCTGATCGACGAGGGCTACACCTCCAGCGAACGGCTGGGCATTATGGGCGGCTCCAACGGCGGACTGCTAATCGGCGCCGTGATAACCCAGAGGCCTGAACTTTACAGGGCCGCTGTCTGTGCAGTGCCGCTGCTCGACATGGTCAGATACCACAGGTTCGGAGTGGCCAGCATCTGGATTCCGGAATACGGCAACCCCGACGATCCTGAGGATTTCAAATACCTCTACGCCTATTCGCCCTATCACCACGTGAAGGAAGGGGTCAAATATCCGGCCGTGCTGTTCTGGACAGCGGAATCGGATGGCAGGGTGCACCCGATGCACGCCATGAAGATGGCGGCGAAGATGCAGGCGGTGGCATCGCCCGACAGGCCCGTTCTACTTTACGTCGAACCGAAGGCGGGCCACGGGGTCGGCAAACCCGTCAAAAAACGCATCCAGTCAACGACTGACCAATACATCTTCCTCATGTGGCAGCTGGATATGCTGAAGTGACCGGCAGTTGATGGTTGGGGAACAGATTTTGCTTTAAAATTCAAGCCCTTTGAGAGGCTGATATGGATGAAAAGAGGGAGGATATGGATTCTCTGGAAAAACTGCGTGATATGATATACGAAATTGTCGAGCAGATGGATGAGGCCGAGCTTAAGGCTCTCCTCGAACTTGCTCGCATTTTGATCTCGGATGACGTTCCGGACGACGTTGATGATGGACAGGACGACGTGCCTGACATTATGGACGAATTTGAGAAAAGCGGGGGGAAAGACAGGGTTCTATGGAAACAGATACTATGGTCGGAAAAAATCAAGAAGATCAGAGATTGAAAGCATTGGAGGTGGCTGCAAAGGCAGCTTATGAACTCAAAGCCGAGCAGATCGTGGTTCTTGACATGGCGGCTGTCGGTTACAACGTCACCGATTACTTCCTCATAGCAACAGGACTCACGAAAGAGCACATGCAGGCCATTGCCGACCGGATAGAGAAAGAGCTTTATTCCGAATTGGGCATCTTCGTTGACCATATCGAGGGATACGAGGGCGGCTGGTGGCTGCTCATGGACTACATCGATTTCGTCGTCCACATAATGAGCGAGGAGGCACGGGAATACTACATGCTTGAGCAGCTCTGGGGAGATGCCCCTCTGCTCCGTTACCCGGAGGACTTTTATGTCGCAGACGCTGAAGAGCCGGCTGGAGAAAATAATTGAGTCGAAAGTCCTGGAAATTTTCGGCGAGAAGGTTTCCGTCAGGCTCTCGCCTCCGCGTTCTCCGGAATACGGGGACTATGCCACCAACATCGCCTTTCAACTTGCAAAGCCCCTGAGGCGCCCGCCTGTCCAGATCGCATCCGAGCTGGGTAACAGGCTCAGGGACGAACTTGCCCCCATCGCCGAAGTCGAG
>JAMOPK010000023.1 GCA_027064565.1 Caldifarciminota bacterium
AGACGCAATCTCTTCTGATTTACAGGTATTGCTTTTGATTCGGGAACTTTATGAACAAACACTTATTTACGCCCGCTATCATGCAGAAGCTGAGAAAAATAAAAGCGAATCTGAGAAAAAAGAGGAGCAGGCTACATGAGTTTCGTTCACTACCGCATCGTTTTGAAACTCCTCTCTCCTCTCCACATCGGAAAACGCAAATACCGCAATCTCATGGAGACCCGTGAATATGTCCCTGGTAGAACGCTCTGGGGCGCTTTGACCGCACGGATTACAAGGGATCATTTTGACGGTGAGGCCAACAGATACGGAGAAGTTGGGGATTTCCTTATCGAAAATTTCCGATTCGGTTACCTCTGGCCTTCGCTGGATGGTAAAAAACCCTATTTTCCGTGGGAACACGATGATTTTGACTACCTTCTCAAGTTCGGTTACATGGGGCAGCCCATCGATTACGACAAAAAGGCCACAGAGGAAGGCCAACTCCACGAGGCAGAGTTCATCGGGCCTAAAACGAGAGATGGCCAGCAGGTTTATCTCATCGGCGACCTATGGATTAAAAGCAGTGCTTTGACGGATGTGGAGAAGGTGGAGGTGGGATTGGATTCAAAAATTATCCCGTTAAAGGGCGTTTTCGACTCGCTTCAGCTTGGTGGTGAACGGAACTACGGATGGGGTCGGGTGGCGGTGGAGGAATTCCCGAAAGTTCCAGATTCAGTGGCGCTGGGCGGCATTGAGGTCGAAAACGGCGATAAGGTAGTCCTGAAGTTTCCCAAAGGTGCTCATGTCACAGCCCACGTCCTTGCCGCTGAGTGGGAAGGCATGAAACCCGTTGACATAAAACTTCACGGCAAACTTCATGGCCCCATCGAACCGCTTACAGGCTACGAAATGAAAGAGCCGGGCAAATGGGGAATTTCCACGCCGCCAATCTGTTACGAACCGGGGACCTTTTATCCGGCTGTAGAAAACCCGGCAACCACCGCCCATCCTCCCATTAAACTTGCGATCGGGAAGTTCGGTATCCTGGTCTCATTGAACGGTTCCGGTGGGGAGAAAGATAAGCGATAGTTTTTCAACAGCAGGTTTTATCTGAAACTGACTTCGCGATGTGGGGCGTTCTGGCGGGAACATCAACACGCTTTAAGAACCCACAGCAGGTTACAAACGGCTCCCCTCATCACTGTATCTTGACCAATTCTCGCCATCTCACTTGAGAATTCCGCCTTAATCCCCACCTTTTAGGCACATAATCCCAAAGTTTCGGAGTTCAATCGCAACTATATGTTACTTAGACCCTTAAGCAGAGAAGGAGGGCTTGATGAAAACCATAGCCGTGAAGTCTGGGCACAAAAAACAAAGGACATAAGAGAGCTTATCAGGAAAGAATATGTTGACCTCAAAGGGATACAGTTCCCAGATGGCGATCTTTTACTGGCAGTTTTATATGTTTGATTTTTCAAATGCCAATTTGCGAAGGGTCAATTTCCGCCAGACTGTCCTCGAAAAGGTCAAATTCATCGGCGCTGACCTCTCGGAGGCCGACTTCACGGAAGCGACTTTCAGGGACCTCGATTTTACCGACGCCAATCTCTACAAGACAAAGTTCAATTCCATCAGGATAGAGGGCGAATTCAAAATCTGGAAAGCCAGAAATCTCCGCGAAATCGTGGCGGATGAGGCTGGATTCAAGGAAATTATTGACCACCTGAGACTTCAGGCTCAGGAAGAACCGGATGAGATCGAGAGAAACCGCATCGAGGAACTCTGCAAGTTTTACGAAAAACAACTCAAGGCTGATTTTTCGACGGATTGAATTCCCCTTTTTCCAGCCTTATGCCATCAGAAAGTTCTCCCCGCGCCGAGGACGATTTTCCTTCCCGGTTCAAACCTCGAAAAGCCGGCCGTCAACGAGCCTGTAATTGCGGTCGAAATAGCGCATGAAGCTCTCGTTGTGGGTGACCACAAGCAAGGTGGTGTTCAACTTTTCGTTGAGTTCCACCATAAGCTTCATCAGCTTCTCGCTGTTCTCATGGTCGAGGTTGCCGGTGGGTTCGTCCGCGAGGATTATCTCAGGCGATGTCACGAGTGCCCTTGCCACGGCGCCGCGCTGCCTTTCCCCGCCCGAAAGCTCATCCGGATGGTGTTTCCACCTGTCGGCAAGTCCAACCTCCTCAAGGATATGCATGGCCTTCCGCATGGCTTCACGGCGGCCCTCGCCAGCTATCAGAAGCGGCGCAGCGACGTTCTCTAAGAGGTTCAGCTCGGGAATGAGATAATGAAACTGGAAAACGAAGCCGATCATGCGGTTCCTCATGGCAGACAGTTCTCTGTCGCTCAGCCCGCTGAGGTCTCTGCCCATCATCTCGATATAGCCGGAAGTAGGACGGTCGAGGGTGCCGAGGATGTGCAGGAGCGTTGATTTCCCGCTCCCGGAAGGCCCGAAAATGCCGATTGTGTCGCCTTTCGCAACCTTAAGGTTGATCCCCTTGAGAACCACAAGCTCCTCGTTACCCACAAGATAGACCTTGATCACGTTCACGGCCTTGAGGATAACCTGTTCATTCATAGCGTATCGCCTCCACTGGCGTGAGCCTGGACGCCCTCACGGCCGGATAAAGGGTTGACAGAACGACGATCAGGAATGTCACCACAACGATCAGGATGGAGTTGCCCAAACTCAGTTTGAACGGCAGGTAGTCAATCATGTAAACCTCAGGCGAAAGGTGGATTATGTGATAGCGCTCGATCAGAAAGCCGATGATCATGGCGACGGAACCACCCAGTAGCGCCCCGATCCCGCCGATCATCGTGCCCACGAGCATGAAGATCCTCAGGATGCCGCTTGATGTGACACCGAGCGACCGCAAAACCCCGATCTCGCGCGTCTTCTGAAGCACAAGGATGCTCAGTGTGGCAATGATGCTGAACGATGCGATGATGACCATCAGCGTCATGACGAGGAACATGGCCAATTTCTCCAGTTTCAGGGCCGAGAAAAAGGTCTTGAACATGCTCGTCCAGTCGAGAGCGAAAACCGGGAACTGGATCACCCCGTCCTTCTCAAGTCTTTTGGCAAAACGTTTGGCGCGGCCGGGTTTCTTTATCCAGACCTCGATCCCGGTGACTCCGTCGCCCAACTGAAGGAACTCCTGAACCGTTCTGAGGTTGGTGTATGCCCGAACTCCGACGTCGAATCCGGCATCTGTGGAAAATATGCCGCTGACCTTGAACCACTTTTTCTCGACCGAGAAATCAAAAGGCGGCGGCGCCCCCGTCTCGACAATGGTGTAAAGCTGGAGGCTATCGCCCGGCGTAACCCCCAACGACTGAGCCATGTAGGAGCTTAGCAGGAGATGGTTGTCGGACACATCGGGCTTCCCGCCGAGCATGAATCTGGACAGGATGTTCAGCTCAACGCTTTTCGGTTCGACTCCACGCAGCAGGACAGCGTCCCAGTTGTTATCCCTCATGATGATACATTTGGCTTCGATGAAAGGTGAGGCCGAAAGAAGTTCAGGATAGCCCTCCAGCTTCTGGATTATCTCCCTGTAATCGTAAATCGG
The DNA here is from genome assembly GCA_027064565.1 of Caldifarciminota bacterium. GTDB lineage: Bacteria > Hydrothermota > Hydrothermia > B15-G9 > B15-G9 > WGAI01. Next base: position 3,567 of record JAMOPK010000023.1, read on the forward strand.
TTCGGACGGATACTTCTGGATCTGCACGTGCGGTTTCATGGACAGAAGGCGTTGCCGCACCTCGTCCTGAAATCCCGACATCAGCCCGACCACCAGAATGAGAGCTCCGACTCCAAGAAAGATGGCGAGGATGGAGAACGCCGTCAGGAACGACAGCCTGCCCCGCGAGGTGGCTTTCAGGTATTTGCGGGCAATAAAAAACTCAAATCCCGTGAAAATCTTGATCTTTTTCAGCATCTATCATCCGGGCCGATCAAAGAAGGCCGGCCTCCTTCAGGTGCTCTTCAAGGTATTTGTAGTCGGGCGTAAGCTCACCGTGATAGACGATGATGGCGCGTTTAACCACCGGCGAGAGGTCAAGTTTGTCGAAATCCACGGAGTAATCGGCGGTCGCTATCTCAGGGACGTAAGGCTTCAGCGCGTGGCTGAACGATTCGGACGAATCACGAGGCAGCTCACAGGGGAGATTGTCCACAGCGAGGATCACAGGGCCTTTGCCCTCAACTCCGTCAACCGCCTCTCCCTTCGTGACGTCATAGACATAGACCGGATTGCCCGGATCTGTGGCCTTGACTGTGACCTCGATGGCGCCCTCGATATCGCAGCTGATGTCGCCGATAACGATGAGCTTTGGCTCGCCGCCGGAATACATCTCATGCACTTTCTCCTTTGTCAGGAGCCGGGGATAACGCTCGTCCCAGTAAATTGCATTGACAAGGACGGTCAGATGCGGGAGATAGCGGTCAAAAACGGAGCGGTATTTTTCGGGATGCTGGTAGTAGTCCATGAGATCGAACTCTGCGTCGGGGTCGATCGGCTCAACGATGTGCTCCTCTTTGAAAATGACCTTGTAGATGACATTGGAATCGGTAAGCGCGCTGCCGTCAAGGAGTTCTTCGGGCGTTATCTCCCTGACAGGGAAAAGGTCAAGGATTTCCTGAGCGCCCCGGGAGACGTTGCCGTAACCGGCGATGCCAATAACTAACGGGGTTATCTCCGTGGGG
>JAMOPK010000024.1 GCA_027064565.1 Caldifarciminota bacterium
GTTTTTGAACGGATCAACCACGTGGACGAGATCGAGTCGGGCACAGATGTCGAGAATCGTCTCGTCATCCCAGTTGCCGCGGGGTTCCCAGCCCAGAATCAGGCCGGAGCGCGGAATCTCTTTGAAGAACTCCGTCATGTTCGCTATGTTCTCCCGTGTGGGCCTGAATGAGGCGGGAGTTTGAAAGATTATGATTTCAACGTGGAGGAGCGCCGCATATTCCAGCGTCCTGTTCCATGCTTCAAAGACTTCTCTCGTGGGCCTGAAATAGCCCAATTTATCCCTGATGTTTTCGGGGATTTCCAGCCCGGCCTTTCGATAAGTCGGACTTGAAGGCGGATGAGTGATCAACTGCGAGGCCTTAAGGGTGAACTCAAGGCCGTTCGGGGCCTCCTCCCTCCATTTTCGAACGGTCTCCTTTTTCGGGAACCTGTAGAAAATCTGCTGGACCTCGACGACATCGACCGACTGAAACAGTTTCTTCCGTGCAACCGGGAAACCGCATGTGCCGATTTTGATTTCCATGGCGGGGTGTGAAAGGGGGCGGATTTCTCCGCCCCCGCGTTGCTGTCACTTCATTGCCTTGATTTTGAATACAAACGGGCTGTTCGATTTGCCTCCACAACCGTCCTGCAGGTAATAGTTGGCATCCACGGTGCCGGCGTTGAAGTTATCCTGCAAGGGGAGCATGGTAAAATTCCCCTGATCATCGGGGGCAGGATAAAAAGCAAGCCACAGGTCGTCGGCCTGCCCATCACCATCGATATCCATGCAGGTGTTGCCAATGAAGTAGAACAGCACGTAATCGTCCTGTCCGTATCCGTCAGGAACATCGAACGTCACATTGAAGTTGCCGGGAGCTATCGGATTAGCCGCCACATCGGGATCATCGTTGCTTGGTGTGGGGTCGTGGCTAAAAACTGCGTGGGGCGTAAACTGTGTTTCGCCTCCATAAGCGTTCAGAACTCCGTTGATGGCGACCTGCCCGCCGCCACCTCCACCGCCACCGGTGTGCTGGACGAACTGGCTCAGGAAGTTTATCCACCTTGTGGCTGTGAAATCGAGCCTTGCATAGTTCGCCGAATCGAAATCCGCCCTCGATGACGGGAAATAGATTGTGAGTCCGCCGCGTGTGAGACCAGGGGCATTGGTGTATGTCCTGAGCACTGCGTCGTTTATTGCAGCCCGCACGGAATCCGCCGCCATGGAAATGGACGGGTTGTGTCCAACATGGGGCTCATCCATGAGGTTGTTGATGAACTCCCTGAGGTCAACAAATGTGGGGTCATCATACTGGGTGTAATGCGTCCTTCCCCACGCATCCACGACCTCGTTCCAGTGTTCGCCAGCATTGTCGGATATCCTCAGTCCGAGGTTGCCGATGTGGGAAGCAAGCCTATCCAGCTGAGAGAGTTTGATAGATGCCATGTGAACGAATTTGTTAAGGGTGCGGCCAGCGTTGTAAACGGCCTGCGCCACACGGTTGGCCAGATCTTCAGCCGTCATGTCGGGATTGCTGGTCAGGGCGCCCAGCCATTCCGGGGCATTCAAAACCGACTGCATGGGCATGGAGAACTCCGAAGCCACCATGTAATCGGCGTAATCCTTGAGCTGATATGCGACCTCAACCTGTCCCATGAGGCAGGCATGGAAGATGATGACGTCGAAATGGACATTGGCGTTCCTCAACGCCTGTTTCAGCTGGATCATATCCATCATGTGACCGCTTCCGTTCTGCTCGTCAACGCAGCATCCACGCCATCCTCCGCCATGGTCATCCAGAAGAAGGACATAATGATCAGCCGGGTAATGGGCAACTGCATAGTTGATGAAATCGGTCAATGTCCTCGGGTCTGACATATCGGCTGTTCCGATGTCCTGCAACACCGTTGAGCTCAGGGAATCGGGCAACTCGTTCTCGTAGTGCTCTATGTGGTAATACTTCACGACGCCGCCGGTCTTAATCGAACCAACCGCAACGATTATGTTCACCTCGTCCGTGCTGCCAACCTTTTCGAGATTCTGGGCGTCCTCTATCACATAGGAAGCGCCATTGTTGCTTATATCAAGGTCGTTGTTGCCGTCGAGGTAGCCGATTATCGTCCACGTGGGGGCTTTTTCTTCCTTCTTTTTACATCCTGTCGTATTAACTGTCAGCGCCACGAACAGGGTTACAAAAACAAAAAGTATCCCCAATCTACGATACATGCTGCACCTCCTTGTTTAGCCTCCAAGCTCCTTCAGGGCCTGGAGAAACTGTTCTTTTGTAGGGGCTTTGCCATGCCACTCCACTCTGTTTTCCATGAACGATACTCCTTTACCTTTGACTGTCTTAGCAATGAGTATCGCCGGCCCGCCTTTTACACTTTTCGCCCATTCGAAACCATCTATGATCTCGTTGAAATCATGGCCATCGATGACTCTGACCTGCCATCTGAATGCCCTGAACTTCTCCTCAACCGGGGCTGTGTTCATGACTTTAACGATCGGCCCGTCGATCTGCAGTCCATTGAAATCGAGAATGGCCGTCAGGTTGTCAAGTCCGTAATGGGCAGCTGCCATGGCGGCCTCCCAGACCTGACCTTCGTCCAACTCGCCATCGCCTAACATCACGTAAACCCTCGAACTGCTGCCCTCCTGCCTGAGGCCCAGTGCCATGCCCACCGAAACCGAGAAACCCTGACCCAGCGAACCCGTCGATGCCTCCACTCCGGGCGTGTCCTTCCTGCTCGGATGACCCTGAAGCCGGGAATCGACCTTTCTCAACGTCCAGAGCCACTCCTTCGGGAAATAGCCCCATTCGGCGAGCACTGCATAAAGTGCCGGCGCCGCATGACCCTTTGAAAGCACAAACCTATCCCTTTCCGGCCAATCCGGATTTTTGGGATCATGCTTCATAACACCCCAGTAAAGCGCCACAAGGATGTCGATGGCCGAAAGCGAACCGCCGGGATGCCCTGAACCCGCTTCTGTTATCGACCTGAGAATATCGATCCTCATCCTGCGGGCAATCTCTTTAAGTTCTTCAATGTTAATGTCTTTCTCCATCTCCGTTCTCCTTTTTGTCGCATTTATGGAAAGTTGATTATAAGGCTAAGTGAAGGTCGAGGTGAGTCTTACCCGCACGGCACCCTGATGCCTTTTCCGGCCAATTTCATGCAATTTATTCGGATTCGGGATGGGCAAACTCAGAACTTCCCGGCCAGCAGAATGTAAATTCCAAGCGCCACAAGGATGGTGCCAGCTATGACCGAAACTACCCTGCCATGCCTGACAAAGAACCTCGAAACGCTTGTGGCCTCGTTCAATCCGCCCATGATAATGAGGATCAGCAGAAGCGGCAACACGAAAATGAGGTTGTAGGCGAGAAGCAGGATCAAAGCGAGAGTGATATTGAGCCGTGAGATCAGGATGGCATAGACCATGTAACTGCCGGCCGAACAGGGCAGAAGGGTGAAGGAAATCACGAAACCGAGCGTCAGTGCCCCGACAACCGTGCATTCTGACGAGAAAATCGCCTTTCTGGCGCTGCTTTTATCCACTCTGGATTTTTCTAAAAGTCCCGTGATAATCGTGTAACCTCCGAAACAGATCGCCAGCACCCCGGCCACCCAGACAGGGATTACCTTCGAGAAGAATGTCAGGCCGACACCTAACAGGAAATAGGAGATGTAAATTGCCAGTATGAACGTCAGGCCCACGAGGTATATTTTCCTGCTATCCCCCATTTCTTTGACCGAAAGTGCCACAAGGAACATGGTGTAAATCACAAAAGTGCAGGGATTTATGGAATCGGAGAGGGCGAGGGAGACGAGCGGGTAGAACATGTTTAGCATGTCGAACTTTAGCAGAATGAAATAGGAAACGATAAAAGGGGTTAGCACTATTGCGGAGATCGCTATAAGTTTTTTGGGCTTCATCGGGGATGGATTCCTCCTGAAAGCATGGATTGCAACTCCCTGACGGTTTCATTATCGCATACGAACTCCTTTTTGCTCCAGTTAACCAGAACGCAGCCCTTTCGGCGAGCCTCGACGACAAGGGGCAGAACGCCATCGAGCTGGAAGTCCCCTGCCTGAATGACCCTGAGCGTATCGCCCTCAAAAATGGCCGTTACCGGTATGACGGTTATGTGAAACATTTTGTAGAGATTGAGCAGAACCGCCTGATTGCTGTCCTCGGTTATTGAGCGGAACACGAAATGGCCCTTTTCAAGGGTCGTGTCCAGACGGCTCTTAAGCATCCTGCAATGGCTGCACCTCAGGCTGCCGTAAGTGTAGAAATAAAGGTCAGATAGTTTCACCGAATCCGCCTTCAGGATACCGACAGCCATAATCAAAGCTATCCAGTTCATCTCAACACCTCCTGGATGATTTAAGGTTAATTATAGCATATTGGAATTATAACAAAAAGCTTTGAAAATCCGTTTCAAAACGATATGACCAACAGCATTCCCGGAATTTTTAACGAAAATGACAGCCACCACTATCAGTCACGCTTTAGTTTTTCAAAAAATTTTCCTCCTTTTCACCATTAAAAGGTGAATATTT
>JAMOPK010000025.1 GCA_027064565.1 Caldifarciminota bacterium
TCAGCCGGGTCAGGGAAGACGTATCTGCTGTCCGCACGGTTCGTCCAGTTCCTCCTCTCGCCGCGGATAAACGCCAGCCTTCACAACACCCTTGCGATAACTTTCACCAGAGAGGCAACTGCCCAGATGAAAAGAAGGATTCTCGAAATGCTCAAAAAGGTAGCGCTCCTGCCGAACGATACGGATTCCCTCTACATTCAGGGCATTGTTGAGCTCGAGCCAGATCGGCTTTCGACGGCGGCCGCTGAAGCTGTGAAATACCTGATAGAACACTATTCCCGGTTTCAGGTCAGAACCATCGACAGCTTTGTCAACTCCATCGCAAAAGCTGCATCCTTTGAGATAGGGATTGCGCCTGAATTCGATGTGGAAACCGACAGGGGATCCTATTTGAGGCTTGCGCTCGACCGACTGATCGACCGATTGCCTTCCGACAGGAGGCTGACCGGGGCCTTTATCGATTTCGTCGAACAGGACCTCGCAGATGGTGAATCCTGGCATGTCTCATCCCCGATCCTGAGCACCGCTTCTAACCTGTTAGACAAAGAGGCATCCACCGGCAGAACCTACGAGTTCCTCAGTGTGGAGGAGCTTAACCGGAAAATAGACGAACTTCGCAGGCTCACATCCAAACTGGTCGATTATATGGAAGCCCATCCCGATGATTTCAACAAAAATGCACTTAAAGCTCTCAAGAATTTTGCGGACGGCAACGGCTCCATCCCCAAAAGCGTGTATTTTTTCAAGCCCTCGGTCGATGATCTGACGAAGAAAAACCATGGGCCTGTGTCCGATGAAATCCGCCGGCTTTACAACCGGATCAGGGAAACGGCGGAGGATGTGCTCTACACCCACGCATCGGCCAGGCTTTTCCACAGAAAAAAACTGCTTGACGTCCTCAGAGAGGAACTTCAGGCCCTCAAACAGCGGAACAGGGTCATTTTCGTCGAGGATATCAACCTGAGCGTCCGCAGGTTGCTGATGGACATGGAGATACCCGAAATCTTTTTCAAGATCGGCGAGACCATCGACCATTTCCTGATAGACGAATTTCAGGATACCAGCATCCTGCAATGGGAAAACCTGTTCCTGTTGATCGAGAACGCCCTGGCGAGAGGCGGCTCCCTGTTCGTCGTCGGCGACCAGAAGCAAATGATTTACAGGTTCAGGGGGAGCGAGCCGGGCATTTTCAGCATGGTTTTCGAGAGCTTCGCAAACGTCCCGGATGAAGATAAGAGAGTCTTTGACACGACTTACAACTGGCGGAGCAGAAGGGCCATCGTGGAATTCAACAATCGGATTTACTCGATCCAGAACATATTGAGTGCATTTGATGCCGGGGAGATGGATGCCGGGCTTATCGCTTCCACCTATCGGTTCAACGAACAGGAGGTTCCCGAACCGCTGAGCAGGAAACACGAGGGCGGATTCGTGCAGGTCAGGCCTGTGGAGACGAAAAATCGGGAAGAGGTGAAGGATGAGTTCATGAACCTTATGGCGGAGCTGCTTGAGAGACATCCGGCCTCCCGAATCGCAGTTCTGGTGAGGAAACACGACGACGGAGAGCTGATATCCTCGTGGCTTATGGACGCCGGCATCCCCGTGATCTCCGCAAGGACGCTGGACATCCGCACGAACCCATCGATAAACAACCTCATCGCTTTCCTGAAGTTCCTGAACATGCCGATCGACGACGTCAGTTTCGCGGCCACGATAACCGGTCCGGCATTCCTGCGGGCCGCAGGCTTCACCCGCGAGCATATCATCGAATGGATTGAGCGACAACGTGATGACGATGCACCGCTCTATCGCGCGTTCAGAGAGGAATTCAACCCGATATGGCAGGAGTTTATCGAGCCGTTTTTCAAAAGCGTGGGTTACCTGCCCACCTATGACCTCACGAGGGAGATAGTCTTCTCGTGGAGATTGTTCGAGGACAACGCGGTCGAAGGCGCAGTTTTCCACCTTCTGGAACTGATCCATAAACTGGAGGAGCGTGGGGAAGGTGACCTTTCATCGTTTTTGAATTTTCTCGAATCCGACAACCCGGAGCCCTTTTCGATAAGGTTCCCGGAAGAGTTTGAGGGCGTGCGCATTATGACGGTTCACGCCTCGAAGGGTCTCGAATTCCCGGTTGTGGTCATTCCATTTGTCGGACTGTCGTCCGGAAGGAACAGAGGCACGTTCGTCGAGGATATTGTCGGAGACAGGCTCAGGCTGCTGAAAATAGATAGTAAAAGCGCTACAAAAGGTTCCCGGCTTGCTGAACTATACATCGCTGAAAAGACCAAATCGAAAATCGACGAACTGAACCTCCTCTACGTGGCCACAACACGGGCGATCGACGAGCTGCACATAATCGTGGGCTATTCTCTGAATGAAAACGGCAGGGTGAACGAGCCCTTTGCCCGCCTGTTGTTGGGCGAATCCCCTGCCCCCATCGTGATCGGCGAGCCGGTTCGTCACGGTGAGACCGGGCGGAACGCACCTCGCTACTACGAATGGCGTCCTGAAAGCGGAATTGCATGGCATAACTCGCTGGTGCGTCAGCAGATCAACCTTCAGGACATCCTTCACGGGAGGCTAAACGCCATCAGGAGGGGTGAGTTAGTGCACGGAGCGCTCGCAAGGATAAAATGGTTGCCTGAGAGCGAATCGGAGATAGCGTCCGCGATAAAAGCGGCCGTTCAGGACGAGATCAGGGCAAGGAACTGGTTTGAGTTCAGCGACGAAATCAGCAACATCGTCGAACAGGTTACCTACGCCCTGCTCGATTCGGGCGCCATAAGGTGGTTCAGGGGAGAGGGCAACGACATGGCCTTTGCGGAATACGAAATCGTTGACAGGACGGGCAGGACGCATCGGATCGACAGGTTGGTCATAAGGGGCGGAAATGTCGAGGTGATCGAGTTCAAGACCGGCGAGGAATACACCCACGAACACCTGACACAGGTAATCACCTACCTCAGGTTAGTGCGAGCGCTGTTTCCGAGCAAAAATGTCACAGGCCATATCTTCTACATCGACGAATCCCACATAATCGACGTGGATTCACAGCTCCTGCTGTGAGGGGCCATCCTCAGGTTTGCCGTCGAGGAGAGAGCAATCCCTGTCATTTAAAGTCCGAACCAAAAAGAGGGGGCGTTACGCCCCCTCCATCTTTCACTGCAATATGCTGGATGTCAGCTACTTCAGAACCGTGATCTTCTTCACAGCGCTGTAATCGCCGGCCTCCATCCGCACGAAATAGACTCCGTTAGTGAGACGGGATGCGTCGAGCCTCACGCTGTGCACACCGGCATCGAACTCGCCATCCGCAAGTGTGCTGACAAGCCTTCCAGCGGCGTCAAAGAGAGTAAGCTTAACTTTCGCCCTGCGCGGGATGGAGAACATGATCGGAGAATTGCCTTTCACGGGATTCACGCCGCCAATGAGACGGAATTCAAGAGCCGGTTTAACAGGATTCTCCTCTACTGTCGGAGTTCCAAGAGTTAGCTTTGCATAAACCAGAGGATTGGCCCAATCGGCAGTATCAACTTCCTGTGGCCACCAGATATGATGTTCATTGGAGGTCTCTTCGGCATACATAATCCACATACCAAATACCTGGCCGGGCATGGTGCCGAGGAACGCTGGATCAGGTGTGGTTTCGTTGCCATAGGGGAGCTTGATCTCGTAAACCACATGTCCGGAAGCAACGGAAATCGCAAAACAATCAGCTCTGTCGTTACGAGGATACACCCAATCGCCGAATGTTGGTCCGGGAGTTATAACACGGGATGCCCAACCAATGTCAGAAGCAGGAAGGATGTTGTTATTACCTTCTGAACCATCGGATGCCCATTCACCGTCACCGTTGTCATCAATATAAAGTCCGATCTGATCATAATCGGTAAGGGATGCATCGGTTGTTATATCGAATGCCATGTAGAGGTAACTGCCGTCGTTCTTGATATACATCATGTTAGCGCCGGCTGGCTGAGCCGGAGGAGACATGCCAAGTGTATCGCCAACATCGATCACAAGAGCATCGCCCCACTCTGCCGGATCTATCACACCGTCAAGCACAGGCGCAGTAGCTGTTGCTGGAATTTCCACTATCTCTGGAATCCACACTGTAGTAGTGTATTCGTCATTATCTGGATTTTCGTCGCTAGCAAGGAGTGTTCTAAGGCTTACATTAAACATATCGCCAGGATTACCCTGCGCGATCCACGGTTCAAAAAACACCATAGTCTGAGTCAAAGGATCCAAAGTGACCGTCTGTGTATCAGCGTAAACTATTGTCTTACCCAGCGAATCTATCATTAGGACCACATCGAAGGTCTCGGTGTTGGCACCATAATTCCTGACAGTTCCCATTGGCACTATCTCCGATCCCGGGAGCACCGGTCCAAAAGGAGCTTCTATGCTAACTGCTCCCACATCGTGGTCTAGCAGATACGGCACAAAGCCTACTCCGGCAACATCGTCGATATACCATCCTGGATAGGTTACGGAGCCATCAGAACCGAAACGGAAACGAATCTTGAAGATCGTTC
>JAMOPK010000026.1 GCA_027064565.1 Caldifarciminota bacterium
GCTTGGTAGTCATATCTATGCGAAGCGAGAGGATATGGCGAGGAAGGAGGCGTTAGCCCGAGTGATAGTTTGGAATATCTATGTGATGGTGGATATTCTTAATTTTTTGCATTTTTTATTAAAAAACCATTTCATGATAAGTTTAAGAGATGGTTTCGAGGGAATCTGGAGACGGAATCAATGGGCGACTGGAGGCAGTATTTTAGCCAATTTTTATTAAAAAATTCAATTTTCGAACAGCCTCAGTCATCGTGTTAGTTTACCAAAAATCTATGCCAAATGGGATAAATTATCGAAGATTGCACTTTGAAAATATCAGTAAAAGAGACACAGTGACTCACGTGCCTTTGAACAAATACATCACTCACCATCAGTCTCGATTTGAAGCAGTTATATACCAGCTGCTTTGCCCTTGCCTCTAACACTACGAGCAATGGAACGGAGCAATTCAAACAATTGGGAGTAGTTTCTTGATATTTTCCAATTGCCTCAGAGCGGCTTCCTCTCCAGCATCAATGGCCTGTCTGGCTTTGTAAAACTCGTGGCTCTTGATAGGCACATCTACATCGATCACGACATCCGGGTTGATTCTTTGGAGATTCAAATCGATAATGCCCGCTTCCATAACCCCGATGGATGTCATCCCCACGACAACAGCATTTATCTGCATTTTACGTTTTATGTCAATTTTAACATCGGGCAATAACTTTAGCAGCGTTCTTTTTTCTTCGTTTTGTGGAGTGTTCCCTGACATGAGGTATTTGTTCATATCTGCCACTTCAAGGTTTATTCCATATCGTGGCAACACGTTCACAGCTATTATTCTATCGGCACCAAGCAATTTTGCGGCTGTAGCAGGCACAGGATCGATGACTCCTCCATCGACGAGTATGACATCTCCGAAATCGAGGGGCGGAAATACGCCAGGGATGGATATACTCGCTCTAATGGCATAGGTCAGATTCCCTCTGTTAAAGACAAGTTCCTGTCGGCCAATGAGATCATAGGCAACTGCTGCATATTCGATATTCAATTCCTCAATGTTCGTGTCTTTCCCAAGCATTTTCTGGAAGAACTCGAGTGGGCGCTTACCGTCGATAAGTCCGCTGATGCCCGGTTTGGGCGTCAACAATCTCAGCGTCTGGGTAAGATCCATCTGAAGCGCAAGCGATTCCATTTCGGATGGAGAAAAACCATAGGAGTAAAATCCCCCAACTATCGACCCCATACTGCAAGCAACAACAAGGTCAGGTTTGAATCCCAATTCGTTCTCAAGGACCTTCAAAACGCCGATATGAGCGTAACCCCTTGCCCCTCCGCCACCGAGAACGAGGGCCAACTTACCTCTATCTTTTTTCATGATGCCCCTTCCTTTTCTAAAATTTCTTTTGCCCTTATGAGCAAATTTCTTTCGTTGTCATATTCAATACGGGCGATAGCCTCGTCCATCGGGAACCATGCCACCGCATCGACCTCATGATCGTGCTTCGATATATCCCCGCCTTTGTATCGCATAAGGAAAAAATGCACCACTTTGTGGTGTCTTCTTTTCTCGCCATTATCTTTCCACCAGAACCAGTATTCCACATCGCCGAGTTTGCGAACGACCTCGGCATCGACACCTGTCTCCTCCCGAACCTCTCTCTGAGCTGTGATTTCAGGGGTCTCGTCAGGTTCTATGTGGCCTTTTGGGAGTGCCCAGACTGTACCGCCCTTGACACCGATCAAGATCACCTCGATGCGGCCATCCGGGCTTTTTCTGTAAACCACACCACCCGCGGATTCCTCAAAAACGGTGGGGATTTTTTTTCTCTTTCTTTTCTTCATCGTTGCGACGAATTAAATTCCGGCGGCCTGATGATAAGCATATCCGAAGGCGCAAGCCTCAACGTTTTCTCAGTCACGCTGCCCAAAAGTATCCTTTTGAGTCCACTTCTGCCATGTGTGGTCATGATTATCAGGTCGATGTTGTACTGTCTGGCTTTATCCGCTATTTCAAGGCTTGCATCCGGAGCAATGCTGACGTCATAAGCTACATCGACGTCTTCAGCGCGATAGATCGAGGATAGCTGATCGATCAACTTTTTTCGGATTGTTTCCCCACTGAACTCAGCAAATTCAGGGTAATAAACCTGCAATTCGGACTCTAATTCCGACCAGTGCATCGATACCTCGTGCACATGGAAAACTACCAACTTAGCGGACAGTCTCCTCGCTATTTCAACGGCATAGCGCCATCCGAAACCTGCCGGAGCGGAAAGATCAGTGGGAAACATTATGGTTTTTATCGGAGATGGCTCCTCATCTTTTATCACGTAAACTGGAAATGATGATCTGCGAACAACCTTAAGGACAGTGGAACCGTATTCACCCTTGCGAGTCATCATTACAATATCAACGTTGAACTTACGAGCTGCGTCCACTATCTGAAGGTAAACCTTGCCATCTGCTATCTCAGCAACGGCCTCTATCCCCCTTTGCTCAAACATCGTGACGTAATCGTTGAGCCTTTCCATCGCTCTCTGCTTTATAAACTCGATATATTTTTCAGTGTTGGGGGAGGCAAGCAGAAAAATTGGGGTCTCAGGAATCACATGGAGCAAGATCACCTTGGCACCAAACAGGCGAGCAGTCCCTTCCACACGGAAGAGCGCTTTCTCAGAAGCTCCGGAAAATTCAACAGGAAACAAAATCTTTTCAACTTTTAACATATCACATCGCCTCCTTTGACTGCCTATTTTAAACTAAAACATTTGCAATTTTCACCCCTGAGTGGGCTATTTTGCGCTTTCTACCTGTGTTTCACGACATTCTTAATACCTGATGACGGCAGGGAATAGCCGCCTCACCTCTGTCCTGCGTTCCATGTTGTGGAGATCAGGTTCTCTATCCTCACAGGGGACACAGCACCCTGTCCTCCCTCACCTTTGGCAGGAAACACAGAAAAATTCAAAACATGGGCTTCTGGTTTTTAAACTAAGGACTGGTTTACAATAAAGGCCTAAACACACTGAAATTCAGGAGGTAATTTATGGCCAGTAAGTTGCTTCTTTCGGGTAATGAGGCCGCAGCGCACGGCGCCTACGAGGCAGGCGTTCATGTCGCTGCGGCTTATCCCGGAACGCCCTCTACGGAGATACTTGAGACCATCGCAAAATTCCCTGAAGTGGATGCCGAATGGTCTCCCAACGAGAAAGTGGCCTTTGAGGTTGCGCTCGGTGCTTCAATTGCCGGCGCAAGGGCCATGGTCTCCATGAAGCACGTCGGCCTCAATGTGGCTGCTGATCCCTTCTTCACGGCTTCCTACACGGGCGTGAACGGTGGGTTCGTCGTGATAACTGCCGATGATCCCGGCATGCACAGCTCGCAGAACGAACAGGACAACAGGAGATATGGCAAGTTCGCCAAGGTGCCGGTTATCGAGCCGTCCGATCCTCAGGAGGTCTATGAATACATCCAGAAAGCGTTTGACATATCCGAGGAGTTCGATACGCCGGTCCTTTTCAGACTGACCACCCGCATCTCGCACACCAAGGGTGTTGTTCTGGCGCGTGGCGAAAGGCGGAACGTGCCGGTCAAGCCTTACAAAAAGGACATCAAGAAATACGTCATCATCCCGGCACATGCCCGCAAAAGGCACTACATCGTCGAGGAGCGAACCGAAAAGCTGCGCGAGTTTGCCAATCACACCGACCTGAACCGCATTGAGTGGAGGGACACCGAGTTAGGCATCATTACTGACAGCATCGCCTATCAATATGCCCGTGAGGTTTTCCCTGAGGCGTCCATCCTGAAGCTCGGTCTTGTGTGGCCATTTCCTGTGGAGCTTGCCAGAGAGTTCCGGGAGAAGGTCAAAAGGCTCTACGTCATCGAAGAGCTTGAGCCTTTCATCGAGGAGGAACTCAAGTTCTACGGGATCCCCATCGAGGCGGGCAAGGACAAGGTTCCCATGGTCGATGAGCTTTCACCTTCAAAAGTCAGAATAGCGCTGACGGGAATCGGGCTGCCTCATCCGGAACCTCAAAAATCCGTTGCAAGGCCACCGGCATTGTGTCCTGGATGTCCTCACACCGGGGTTTTCTTCAACCTTGCCAAGCTCAGGGCACATGTGACAGGCGACATCGGATGTTACACGCTTGGCGTTCTCCCGCCGCTGTCCTCTATCGACACAACTATCTGCATGGGCGCATCCGTAGGCAATGCGTTCGGCTTTGAGAAGGCGCAGGGCAAGAAGTTCGCCAAAAAGACGGTCGGCGTGATCGGGGACTCCACTTTCCTGCACAACGGCATAACAGGGCTGATCGACATCGTCTATAACAAGGGCATCTCGACCATCGTGATCCTCGACAACAGGACGACGGCCATGACCGGGCACCAGCCGCATCCGGCGACCGGCAGGACGGCCAAGGGCGAGGAGACAAAGGCTATCGATTTTGAGCAACTCGTTCGTGCTGTGGGCATCAATCACGTCACGAAGGT
>JAMOPK010000027.1 GCA_027064565.1 Caldifarciminota bacterium
AGCCTGTCCTCTGGCGAGCCGACCGTGGCACCGTCAGCCTTTATCACGGTTTCGGGATTGTCGCTGGAAGGAAGCGACAGGTTCAGCTCCACGCCCAATTTGAGGCTTCTTTCGCTGTTTACCGCATATTTGACACGCAGTGAACTTCCATCAAGCTCGAAAATCTTGCTGATTTCCACGGGGAACCTGCGATCGCCCTGTTCCATGAACCCCTTGCGATACAGACGCGCACGCAACCCCTCTATCTCGAATCCGTATTCTCCGAGGGTGAAATCGCCGAGGTCATGGAAGGAGCAGTCTTTGAATTCCCTGAGGCCGACGCCGTCAGGCAGGATATGTTCGATGAAGCTCAGCCTTTCGTGCCAGTCATATTTCAACTCAGCGTAGGTTTTTGCGTCCACACGCTTGCTGATCTCATGGATGGATGCAACTCCCTCGTGATCGCCGGATTCCCCGACGTGGATGCCTTCGTGGTAATGCTCAAACCGTCTTCTCAAAGTGTCGTTCAGGTTGTATTTGTGGGCAAAGGATGAGAGTTCAACGACCCCGCCGCCCCTGAAGGGTGCGATCTGGATTGAAAGTTCACGATTCCGGATGATGATCTCATCATGTCCGTCTTTATCCAGATCGATGACCTCGATGGAAGGAATCGGTGCGGTTTTCTCCTCCGCTGTGAGCAGGTTTGCGTAAATCGCGTGTCTGAGATGGGGCAGGTAAAGCCCTCCAAATACCCCGTGCCAGTAAGCATCGTTGCACTGTGCCCTGTGAACCGCCTCGATGGCCTCAGGATCCCCCTTCTTCCATGCAATCTCGCTCAGGTAGAGCATCTTCTTGTGCATTCTGTTGGATTCCTCATATTTGACGAGGAAATTGGGCCATGTGCCTCCCCGAACAAACTGCTTGAACTCGTCGAATTTGCCCTGTGACTCAAGGAACCCGATGAACCTGCTGAATTCGAGTGCCCTTTCCGCCGGCAACGACCATTCGCTCATCTCGAAATAAGATGCGCTTGGCAGGTAGATGCGGCCTGCTGGAGGGTGTTCCGCCATAAACTCGCTGTAGGTTTTCGTCTCTACCCATGGGGTCTTCAGAATTGTTTCCATGAAAAGTTCAAGCCAGCCTTTGTCGTAGACCCAATCGTAAGTCCCGGGCCAGACACCGAATTTTTCCCCGTCGTCAAAGATGATGGCGGCATCAAATCTGTTGTTTTCTAACTCTCTGAGGTAATTCATGACTTCATGGATCGGCCTGAAGGGTATCAGATAACGGAGTTTCTGGTCGATGGGGAAGATGGCAAGGGTTTTCCCCTCATATTCGGTGAGGTAGTAACCGTGCAGTTCGGACGTCTTTTTGCCCGCGCACAAGAAATGAAAATCGTCCACGAGGACGTATTTCAGCCCCGCCTCCACGATGGACCGAACCACATCTGCTTCCCACACGCGTTCGGTCAGCCAGAGTCCGGCCGGGCGATAACCGTAACGTTTCTCGACGAAATCTACCGCTTTCTCGATCTGGGCGAGGCGATCCCTGTGGGGAATTGACCACAGCACAGGCTCATAGAAGCCGCTAACAACGATTTCAGCCTGTTTCTTTTCCACAAGCCCGGCGATACGGTCGTTGAAATCGGGGTGTTTCCGCTCGAACCACTCCATCAGCGGCCCGGTGAAATGGAGCGTCAGCTTGAATCCCGGATATTTCTCTGCGACATCGATGAAAGGTCTGTAGGCCTTGCGGTAGGCCCATTCGAAGACATGGTCAAAATTCCCCACCGGCTGGTGGGAATGAGTTCCCAGAAGCAGCTTTACCATGTTGCCTCCTGAGGTTTGAGTTTCAATCTGATTGTTCGGAAGGGTTTTCTATCAGGGAGAGTATCTCGGACGGAGCCATCCCGGTCAATTTTGAGATGATCGACACGAGCTGATCGATGTTTTTGAATTTAAACTCTATTTTGCCCCGTCCCTTTCTTCCGATTTTGATTTTCACGGGGATGCCGATCTGTTCGGTGAACCGTTTTTCGACCCCTGAAAGTTTGCTCTGTGTCCGGCGGCGTGGTCTGGCGCTCTGGAGCAGTTTTTCAAGCTCCCTGACCGATAATCCCTTCTCTATCACCATGGCTGCGTATCTTGGCTGTTTGGCGTATGGCACCCTGAGCAGGACTCTGGCGTGGCCCTCCGTTATCCTGCCCTCTGCGAGGTGTTCGATAACTTCCGGATGGAGGTTAAGCAGTCTAAGCCTGTTTGCGACCGTCGAGCGATCCTTGCCCACCCTTTCAGCGACCTCCTGCTGTGTCAGCCCAAATTCGTCCATCAACCGTCGATAGGCGATCGCCTCCTCGACCGGGTTCAGGTCCTGACGCTGCAGGTTTTCGATAAGTGCGATCTCAAGCGCTTCCCTATCCGTCACCCGGACGACCAGTGCAGGTATTTTGTCCAGCCCGGCCTTTTGCGCCGCAAGCCATCTCCGTTCACCGGCAACGAGTTCGTAGCCGCTTTCCGTTTCCCTCACAAGGACGGGCTGCAGGACGCCTTTCGATTTTATGGATTCCACAAGCTCGGCAAGCTGTTCCTCCGACATGTCTTTCCTTGGCTGGAACGGGTTGGGGGATATGGAATTCACAGGGATGAGCTTAACTGTTCCCGCGGTTGATTCCTCCGGCAGGAGCGCATCGAGGCCTCTACCGAGTGCTTTCCTTGGCATGTTGCACCACCTCCTGAGCGAGTTTTATGTATGCCCACGCCGCAACAGAGCCGGGGGCATAGGTTGTTATTGGCTTACCGAAACTGGGCGCTTCGGCCAATTTCACACTTCTCGGAATGATCGTCTCAAACACCTTGTCGCCGAAAAACCTCTTGACCTCATTTATCACCTGTTTAGCAAGGTTGAGGCGACTGTCGAACATTGTCAGCAGGAAGCCCTCGATCTCCAGCTCCGGGTTGAGGCTCGTTTTGATGATTTTTATCGTCCTGAGCAGCTGGCCGAGTCCTTCGAGGGCGTAGTATTCGCACTGGACGGGTATGAGCACCGAATCAGCCGCAGTCATGGCGTTTATGGTCAGTGTGCCGAGGGAAGGGGGTGTGTCTATGATGATGAACTCGAAGTCATCCACGTCCGAGAGTGCGTTCTTGAGGCTCGATTCCCATCCTGCCTGCTCCCTGAGTTCCACCTCCGCGCCGGCGAGGTCAGGCGATGACGGCAGGACATAGAGGTTGGGAATTTTCGGATGTCTCCTCACCACTGCATGGAACGGATGCAGTCCTATGAGCAGGTGATAGACGTTTATCCGGTGGTCGGCCGACAGGCCGAGGCCGCTTGTGGCATTTGCCTGCGGGTCAAGGTCAACCAAGAGAGTTTTTTCTCCGATTTTAGACAATGCGGCCGAGAGGTTTATGGCTGTTGTGGTCTTGCCGACCCCACCTTTCTGGTTGGCTATTACGATCTTTTTCATGACGGCGGATATTATAGCAGTCAGATAGTCCGTCTTCAAACCGAAAATGTTTCACATGAAACACAGTTCTTATGTGGTTGATGTGCAGAAACATGCGGTTATGCATTAAAATAAGTGCCATGAAAAGAGGAAAGACATGGAGGTTCAAAACGGAAGATGACCTGTTTGAGGTCAAAAGATTGTTGCTGGAACTCGGCGGTGAGGAAAAGGACATCGCTGCCGATTTTGAGCTGTGGAGAATCAGGCTCGCGGATTCCACTTTCACCGCCTACAAAACGCTGAAACTTTACTCCACCCCGTCCGATGACCCCCTCGTCAGGGACGCTGTGGAGAGGATCGATCAGATAGCTGGTGCGCTTTTCGTGCCGCCGGAATCCCCTCTTATGGTCGGATGCGATGAGGCGGGTAAGGGGGAGATACTGGGCAGCATTTTCGTATCCTGCGCACTCGTGCCTTCGCATCTCTTCCATAAGCTTCAGGATATACTGAGGACGGTGGACACCAAGGCAAGGAGACACCCGTTCAGCTACTGGAAGACCATTTTCGAGGAGATCCATGCCCTTAAAACCGAGGGGCTGGATGCCGTGATCAAAAGGATTCCCCCTGAAAGCATAGACAGGGAGAACATCAATGTCCTGCTGGATAAGGCCTACGTGCTTGCCCTGAAGGCCCTTCATGAAAAGCATGACCTCTCGGATGCGAGGCTCGTCATAGATGATTATGGGGTCGGTGAAATCCTGCGGGAGTTCATAGACAGAATCAGGCCCAGCAAGGTGATCATTGCCACAAGGGCCGACGAGGAATATCTGGAAGTTCTTACAGCGTCGGTCATCTCCAAGTATTTCAGGGAAAGGGAGATGGATTCGATCTCATCCGATGAAAGGTGGACTATCGATGGCGTCTCGCCGGGCCCCGGTTCGCCCAACAACCCCCAGACTCTGGAATGGTTGAAGAGATGGCATGAGTCCGGACGGGATTGGCCTGATTTCGTCCGGAAATCCTACAGGACAATTGCCCAGAT
>JAMOPK010000028.1 GCA_027064565.1 Caldifarciminota bacterium
CCAAGTGGTGGATAGAAAGATTCCTGGACGGGAAGGGTTATTATATGGAATTGTGCAGATAACTATAATTTACTCTACACCAGAGACGATTCCCTCGATAGAAGATTTCCCTAACATAAAAAAACACCTCGAAAAATTCAGGCCTATACTCGAAAAAAGAAGGGAAGTAGAAAATGGAAAGCGTAAATGGTGGCATCTTCACTGGTATCGCTCTGAGGAAATTTTCGAGGGAGAAAAAGTTGTCTCTGTGAGACAAGCAAGGTTCAGGCAGAGGATGGCTTATGTCCCGTTCCCGGCGTATTTTGACCTCTCCGTCAATTTGATCACTTATAAGGGAGAAAACAATCCGGTTTCCCTCAAGACGTTGACCTGTATCCTAAACTCCGACATTGCCTTTGAGTGGTTCAAATTTAACTGCACATGGCGAGGCGACACACTTCAGATAGACCGCAATGTCCTTGCAAGGTTCCCTATCAGGATACCATCAAAAGAGATGCAGGAGAGATTTGAGGCTCTGCATGATGAGGTGGTCGATCTGAAACGAAAGCTTAACGAAAACACCCGTAAATTCAAAAATATGGTGCATAACCTGAAACTCAAACCGGAACCAGTGAACAAGGCTATCGTCCTTTCCGAAAGCTACATAGCCTCGGAAACATCGGAGTTTGACTCGATCGAAGTGGAACAACCTCTGACCATCAAAATTTATCGCTCAGGTGAAATTACAACGCTCAAATTCAGAAACATGAGGGACAGAATCGGTTTTGAATATGCCTTTCTTGTAGAGGGAATTTTCGGCGTTTACCATTTGCCTCGTGACAACGGACTGGAGAGCCTTGTTAAACTTCAGGAAAAATTGCAAAGCAGGTTTCAGGATGTGGACCGCCTCGTCAGGGAACTGTATAGCATCACTTAACTTATTACTCAAAGAAATTTGCCTTATCGAAAGGTCTTGACTCTAACGGTGAGGTTAGGACTCTTCTTGAGTCAATAGATTGAAACCCCGCGAATGGATTACCCCCTTATTTTTGTAGATCTTTCTTTATTGTAAAAACGTTCTCCGTGTTATAAAATCTCACGCAAAGCACAGGAGGTCAGTATGATTGAGGAAAGGGATTGGGAGATGCTTGTGGGCAAGCTGAAAGATATGAAGGGTTGGGTTAGATTTTTGGGCATTATGAACATAATCTCCGGAGTTGTAACTGCTCTGACAATAGTGGGGATACTTGTTGCCTGGATACCTATCTGGATAGGTATAATTTTGCTCCGTGCTGCCGGTAAAATTGATGAGATATCGTATTCCCCAGAGCCACTTCCTGTTATGCTTGGTTACATAGATGACCTCAAGACGTATTTTCTGCTCAGGGGAGTGCTGGTCATAGTGGGATTTATTTTCTGGATAGTAGTTGTCATAATGGCTCTGAATGAGGGGAATAACTATCCCTCAATGCCGTTTTGAGATTTTTTCTGGAAAGCGGCCCGAATATCCTTCATTCTACGGTTCAGCTCGAGGCTGATCAGTTCGACCGTGCTGGATTTGACGAGCACCGCGGCTTCGGGTTCCAGTTTATCCATGATTTTTTCCATGAATTCCTTTGATTTGCCTCCTGCGTGATACAGTAGGTTCATGAGGATTATCTGCATTCTGGGATCATCGTCAAAGAACTTTTGGAGGTCCTTTTCGTCCTTTACTCCCTTCGTGACGGCTATCACCGCAACGACGGCCGCATATTGCCTGAGGTCTTCGGGCCAGCTATCGACCCATTTCCTCAGTTTTTGAGGCAAAACTTTGATTATGTCCCTGATGGCTTCCATGTTATCCATAATTCTCAACCCTTTTTGTTTTTTGGGCCTTTTGTGGCAGTTCTATCTCGAATACGGTTTCCTGATGTGGTATCGATTTTACCAGTCTGATCTTACCTCCATGGATGTCTTCGATAATCCTTCTGGTCAGGAGCAACCCCATTCCCCAGCCCCTCTCCTTTGTTGTAAATCCTTTTTTGAAAATGATTTTTTGCTTGTCAGGAGGGATGCCCTTACCTTTATCTATCACCCTTATCGTTCCCTTGCCGTCGCAGGCGTCCACGTGGACCTCGATGTGCGGCGAGTTTGTCCTTGCCTCATAGGCGTTCTTGATCAGGTTCTCGACCGCCCACGAAAGAAGCTCAAAATCGCCTGTGACCTCGCAATCCCTGTGGACTACCAGTTTGGGCTTGTAGCCCTTAAGGAACCTCGAAACCGACTCGTCGATAGTTGACCTGACAAGTTCGCTGAGCCTGAACCTGCTGAACTTCTCGCCTCCGCCTATGCGTGAGAACCTTTGCAGGATGGAACTTATCCGTTTGAGATCCTTTTCCATCCCCTCAACGAGGTCATTCTCGATGTCCGGATGCGATTTGAGCAGTTCAAACCAGCCCATAAGCGAGGATGCGGGCACCCCCATCTGATGAGCCAATCCCTTGGCGAAGATGCTCCAGAGGGCTTCCATCTGGTATTTCTGCACGGATTGAGCCGCCCACAGAAGGCCTCCGGAGGTCAGAAGTCCAACGAGAGCAAGGATAAGTGGGATCAGTTTCAGGTATCTGACCACCGGTGGGTTCCCGTAGTAGATCTTGCCCACGACCTGACCATTGAGTTCCATGGGGATGGGAGGATGCTGCTTTGACAGCTGTTCCACCGCCGCCATGAGTTTCTGGAAGTTGGGGTCGTTTTTCAGAAGGTCGGGCCTGTCTAACTGTTCCGGAGAAAACAACCCGGGGTCAACGCCCACGCCCTTCCACGCCCGCGGCGTGCCATTGACATCCACTATGATAATGGGAAAATGGACGTCGTCCACAACACTTTTGACGATCTCGCTGACCTCTTCCTCCTCGATAGCCGGGATTAAGACCACAGAAAACAGTTTTGCTATCACGCGGGAGGTCAATTGCACCTCCCTTTCAATGTCGCGGATCGCCGGTTGCACTAAAAGCATGCTTGCTATCGAAATGATTGCTATCGAAAGCAAAGCGTAAGGTATTGTCCTATCTTTCATTTGATGCTCCCTCCGGAACCCAGAGCTTTGTTCCTTGAATTCTATATTTGCTTAAATCTATGCCAGCTCCTCCTGTAATCCTGAATGCGGTATAGCTTGCTATAAGTATCCAGAAGGCATCGAATAGATCGATGCTTTCCACAAAATAGCCGAAGAATTTATGTGTAAGCATGATTGACATTGAGATTCCATGTCCCAATTGTTCCTTTGCCAGCTTATTGAGCACAAAGAAAAACGACAGGTATTTACCGAACATTATGCCCGCCAGACTGGTTGCCACAGCAATAAGCTGCATCAAAGGGCCTCTCTTGCCGCCGGAAAATCCGAGAGCCGCCATCCCGCACAGATACCCCATCAACCATGCCACAATTCCAAGTTCAAGTCCCAGAATCAGCACGAGCAATCCCCAAACTATCCCGCCAAACAAAGCTGCCAATAGACCGCCCACCATACCCCTGATTGCATCATCCTTGTTGGGCGTCTGTTCGGCAACTAATTTTACCACTTCTCCTGAAACACGATTGGCTATTTCCTGTGCATCCTGGAACTCAATTCCCAGTTCTTCCATAAGTTTATGCGCTATTTCATCCACGGGGGCGCCATTGCGCATCTCTCCGATAACAATTGCGTATATCTGCTTCCAGAATTCCTCCGGAGTAATAACCAATTTCCCATCATTGCTCTGATTGGCCATGAGCAACCTCCTTTGCGATTTAAACTGTAACATCGATTTTAAATGCATCGAATCGCATAAGTCAACGAGCCGAATTGGCAGTTTTACATAAGTTCGTTGACATGTCTTCGATCGAACCAAACAATAAGTTCCTGACTCACAATGGAAGGACAGGTGAAAAAACGATGAAGAAGGTTATAGCGTTAAGTCTGGTTATTTTTGTGACTTTTGTTGCAGGATGTGCTTACTTCAACACATTCTACAATGCGGAACAATATTTCAAGCAGGGCGAAGAGGAATACCGTAATCGCGGACAGCTGACCTCCGGCGCAAGCACTTTCTACCGGAAGGCCATCGAGAAATCGTCAAAGGTCATTGAGCTTTACCCTGAATCGAAATACGTGGATGATGCCCTCTACCTCATGGGCGTGTCATACTTCAGGCTCAAGGAATACAAGCGCGCGGAGCGGAAATTCAACGAGCTTTTGAAATACTTTCCACAAAGCCCCTATGCCGATGATGCAAAGCTCTGGCTCGCCAGAATTTACATGCAAACCGGCGACTTTGATCTGGCGAGGGATATCCTTAAGGACGTCGGAGGGGAAAAGGCAGAATTGATGAGGATCAGGTCGTTTCTCCTTGAGGGCAATTACGCTCAGGTCATAAGGGAAAGCGAAGAATTTTTGAAAAAATACAGGCGTTCAAAGCACAAAAATGAGGTTTACCTTTACCTT
>JAMOPK010000029.1 GCA_027064565.1 Caldifarciminota bacterium
ACAGTGTAGATTTTCCCGCCGAGCATGTCTTTGATTTTAACACCGGAAGCGGCGTTCAGGCCAACATCCGGAAAGAACGAGGGCCTTCGTGAGGATAAATTGGAAACTTGAAATTAAAATTTTGAACGAATATCTTATTGAAAGTTATTGATTTAAACCATCGACTTTGAAAAACTATTTTTTAGGGGGTGGTTTATATGGAACCAGAAGATATTTTGAAAGAAATAGGGTATGATAGCTTCAGGGAGGGACAACTTGAAGCTATCCAGAAAGTGATGGATGGGAAGAGTCTCCTGGCGGTCTTTCCGACGGGATACGGCAAAAGTTTGATCTACAGAGTGCTTTCCAAAATTCTCAACGGGGAGACAATCATCATCTCGCCTCTGATTTCCCTCATGAAGGATCAGGTGGATTTCACACGGAAATTTGATGCCCAATGGGGGACATTCATCAACTCATCCCTTGAGCCACAGGAGCGACGAAACAGGTTGTGGGATGTTGCCAATGGCCGCTACAGAATGGTTTATATCGCTCCGGAGAGACTCAGGACTGCGGAGTTCGCCGCTCTCATGGACTACCTATCGCCTGAGCTGCTTGTTGTGGATGAGGCACACTGTGTAACCATGTGGGGACACGATTTCAGGCCGGACTACCTGTTCATAAAGCGTGTCAGAAGCAGATTTAAGCGATTCCTTGCTCTGACGGCCACCGCATCGCCTTCCATGGCGCCGGAGATAATCCGGGACCTCGGCGGCGGGCTTGAGTTCTTTAATCCCGTCCCAATGGTCAGAAGAAATTTCAGCATAAGGTTTGTCAATGCCCCCACGATCATGGACAAATTCCGGCTTTTGAGGGATGTTCTGAACGGTAAGCACTATGCAAGCGGGATTATCTACGTCGCCACCCGGCAGGAGGCTGACCTTGTGGCCGATTTCCTGAAGGAGCAGGGACTTCCCGCTGATTCCTACCATGCCGGGCTTGGCCCTGAAACCCGTTCCAAGAGACAGGAGAGGTTCATGAGTGGCGATGTGAAGTTTATGGTCGCCACCAGTGCGTTCGGGATGGGTATCGACAAGCCCGATGTTGAGCTGGTCCTTCACTGGAACGTCCCGGAATCCATTGAGGCCTATTATCAGGAAATAGGTCGAGGTGGCCGGGATGGCCGTGAAGTGGATGCGATTATGTTCGTTTCGTGGCCGGATATCCTGAAAAGACAGGCCATGATGTCTTCGGGCATCCCTGAGGCCCGGGTGGTCTTCAACGCTTTGAAATGGGTTCGTCAAAACGGTAAATGGTTTGGTGATGAATTTGTGTTTGACCCGCTCGAACTCGCCGGCGATATGGACATTACCTTGCAGGAAATCAGGTTAATCATGTCGATAGCGTCATCGATCGGGATGATAGAGTGGCTGGAACACGTGTCATCCGGACTGACCCTAAGCGAGAACGGGCACACAAGGGAATTCCGCCCTGTGGAAGAGGCCGTCCTGAAAGGTGGATCGCCGTTTCAGTTAGAAAGGGAACTCTGGCTTGCCCATTTCGAGAACGATCTCGACCTGCGCCACAGCGGGGCGCCTCTCTACCGCGGAAAATGGCTGGAATACGTGCCGGTAAACAAGATTGAGGAGTGCGTTAGCGAGCTGAGAGATAGGAAACGCGAAGCAATCCACGAGGTCGTCAAGATGATCGGGGCATCCGAGTGCCGCCTTGTCTATCTGCAGCGGTATTTCGACAAAAAGGATTCAGGTAAATGCGGTAAATGCGACATCTGCACCGGCGAAACCGCTCCGATTCGGGACCGGGAGAAGATAACAGCGATAAAATCCTTCCTGTCCGTGCCTGAAAACATCAGCAGGTTCAAAGACGAAATCTTGAGTTCTATGCTGTTTTTCAGACACAACGGCTCACGGACCTACAAATTTGTGATATTTCCTCAAGAAAGCAGGGATGGAAATTTAGAAATTTCAAGGGATGTTCCAGCTCCATCATATCGACATCGCACTTCTGGGGAATCAAGGATAACCTTACGCTCTAAAGGAAAAATTGCGTTGCACCTGAATCGTTCTCATATTGCTGAAATCGGACAAGTGGGGCTTTCCCCTGTCACCGTTGAAATTCCTCAGGTCGGACTGGATACGGATATCTTCACGGATAAGGAGTTGACCATCACCACCCAGTTCAGGCCATCTGTGGAACCCAGAGGGGCTCTTGCAAAGATATTTCTGAAGTCCGGCTATGTTCCGGGATATGTTAGAGGCAAAATTCTTAGAGTAAATAGGCCTATCGAAAGTGACATAATCGATTTTCTCCGCCGGCCGCATCCCACCGAGTTGGGGGGCAGGCACTTTCGAGGTTATGCTCTGGATTACAAATACACGTTTACGCCGGATGGAAAGCGGTTTTCTCATACATTCCTCAGGATTGCGGCTCTCAGAAAATGCAAAAACGCGTGGAACAGGACTTATTTTGCGAAGCTCGTTGAGGAAATACTTGCAAAATTTGGTAGGAACATCACCCTTGTGCCCGTCTCCCGCAGAGGAGACTTATCCACAAGTTGCGATGCTGTGGAACTTATCGTTGAGTCACTTTTGAAACATCGTAGTTTAAGCGTCAAATTCCCGGATAAGCTCAAAAAGGGGGATAATGCCGTTCTGATTTTCGATGAATTCAGGGATTCCGGAAAGGATATTTCCTTTATAGAACACGTTTACAGGCTGACCGGCCAGCCCGTTGGTGTTATAGCTGTTGTCTATTGCCGATAGATGGCTACATGAAGATTCTATGCAGTGTATAAGTTAGATTTCCCCGAAACCTCTCATTGAGCAAGGATAATTTCAAAATTCGCTCGCATTTTGAAATTCGGTTTAAATTGATTTAATATTAGATTTCGACATGGGTTACGTCGAATTAAATACTCGTAATCAGCTAAACGAAGTCCTTGTAACGCTTGTCGGAGAAACTGATAAAAGGCAGATACTGAAGGGCGTTATTGAAGGGGTGATGAATGTTTTTAGATCTCCTTTCTCGTTGCTTGTTATTGTTGACCCATCAAAGAAAAGGATAGAAAACTTCTGGTTGGTCTCCCGCAGACAGGATACGCGAGAAATATCCCCGCCTCAGGAAATCGATCTTTCCAATATCCCGGTTGAAGGATACTGGGATTTTATCGATGGTCTCATAAGAGACCAATCCCCCATGCTCATCAACGACCTGAGCATAATAGTCGATCCTCTCATCCGGGAATACGCCGAGAGAATCCTTAAAGCCTACAAACTTGTGACTTACGCCCTGATCCCTATCCATTCGGTCAGGCAGGGTGAGCCTCTTGGTGGAATTGTCATAGGGTTGCGCCGTAACCTGTCCAGAGACGAACTTCAGGTTGTCAAGGAGTTTTCCGAGAAACTGGCCAGAATGCTTGACTTTGCCGAGAAGGTTAAGGAAGCCAATTTCCGTGACAGAGAGGCCAAACTCCTTTTGTCCCTGTTGAAAAATGTCACCACGGGCGACATAGAGCGCAACCTCAATCAGGTCGTCAAACATCTTGCCGAACTGTTGAACGCTGACATGTCAGCGATTGGAGAATACATTGCGGAGAAAGATGTGATCAAGATTATAGCAGCTTATGGCAAAAACAGAGAACGGGTTATGGATGTCGAAATTGCATTAAAAAATTGTCCAAGGATAAAGGAAGCCTTTGAGCGGAGGGAACCTTTTCAGATAAAAGAAGACTTTGCCAACAATTGCGTTCCGGGTGTGTTAAAGGAGCTGTTGAAATTCGCCATCCTGTTAAAAATACCGATGTTTGATTCCGGCGGGAACCCGCTGGGAATGCTTTTCGTTATGGACCATGATAAGCTGGAGTATGATGAGACGGAAATTGCAATAGCGGAGCGGTTTGCTGAGATGGCGGCTCTTGCCATCGAGAAGTTTAGAATCAGTCAGGAGTTGCTGGACGCCCGCGAATACCTCAACGCTGTTTTCAACAGTCAGCAGGACATTCTGATCGTTATAGATGTCAGGTCCTTTACGATTAAGGACGTTAACAGGCGGTTCTTCGAGGTTTTCGGCCTGCGCGGGGAAGAGGTGGTCGGCGATTCCCTTGAAATGATCCTTGAAGGGAAATTGCCTGTTGAGACCCTCAAAGAGGCCATCACCCGTGTTTTGAAGCACAAAAGGGGCATCACCCTGAGAAACGTGAAGGGCGTGATCGACGGCAAAACCTCCTATTTTGACATTGTGCTTTCCCCGATCTATCGGTCAGGCAGGATAAGCGATGTCCTGTTTTCCATCCGGGACGTGACCAGAGAGATCGAACTCGAGGAGAAGATAGAGGCCATAAATGCGCTTGGACGCGAGCTTTTGCTCATTCGTGACCCAATGAAGGTCGCTGATTCGGTTTGCGATATTGCGGAGAGGGTGCTTGAGTTCAAGGAATTTATG
>JAMOPK010000030.1 GCA_027064565.1 Caldifarciminota bacterium
TAGAGGCGAAGAACAGGGTTATAAATGATGTAGTGAGAGTTAGTTACGGATTCAGGCGATGGGAGAGTTATAAGGTTCGGGTGTATTTGCGATTAGGGAAGGTGCCCCGGGTAAGATGGGGTGAGTTGTTAGAGCGATGGCGGCGGGGCGAAATGCGGATAGGGATGATCAGTTATGCAAAGAGATTAAAGCAGATGTACAGATTCTATCTTGCTGATAATCCGCCAGTTATGTTCGCCACCACAAAGTAAACGGCAAATAGCCCACGAAACCAATATGCCTGATCAGGGACGCTGTCCAGGAGGGGATTTGAATGCGTTTCTCCGGGATTTCTAACTGGCAGTTGTTTGCTTTTGACAGGCAACCCGACGAGCCACCGATGAGGTTTACACCATCTGGTGAGTCAGGCGATCGCC
The DNA here is from genome assembly GCA_027064565.1 of Caldifarciminota bacterium. Lineage (GTDB taxonomy): Bacteria > Hydrothermota > Hydrothermia > B15-G9 > B15-G9 > WGAI01. The sequence goes on from JAMOPK010000030.1 coordinate 417, forward strand.
CGATGGCAATAAGTCAACCTTTCGGGCCGACTTCAGCCCTCGTAATAATCCTGATTCTCTAACAGCTGCTCCTCAGGGACATCGCGCCAGACCCTTGCCGGTGCGCCGAGCACGATTTTGCGGGGCGGGACGTCCCTTGTTACCACGGAGCCGGCCGCCACGACAGCATCTTCACCGACCGTTATGCCGGGCAGGAACGTGGAATTTGCGCCGATACGGGCGCCTCTTTTAAGGGTGACACCCTTGTGGTATTTGAACCTTTCTTTGGTCCTGCCCATGAAATTATCGTTGGTGAAGGTGACCTCAGGCGCGATGAAGCAGTAATCGCCGATCTCCGACAGCGCAGTGATATAGGCCTCTGTCTCAATCTTGACCTTCTTGCCGATTTTCACCTTGTTTTCCACGGTCACACCGCGTCCGATGATCGTGTAGTCGCCTATCTCCACGTCCTCGCGCACCGAGGAGAGATCAGCTATCAGCACGTTTCTGCCGATCTTTGCTCCCCTGTAAATCACAACGAGGGCGCCGATGAGCACACCATCTCCTATCTCAAGGGGTGGAAGCTCTTTCTCTTTCGTTATGGCCGACATCTTGGCCTTCATAGGCAGTTTGCCCAGCACCGTGTTGTCGTCAATCCTGACGTTATCGCCTATAACCGTATCATCGTGAATAACAACGTTATGTCCTATCTGGCAATTTTTACCGATCCTGACATTTTTTCCGATATACACATTCTGGCCGATGCCAGTCCCTTCTCCAATTATGGCCGTCTCGTGAATCATCTTATTCCTCCCACTCTATCCTGATGGGTTTTCCGCCGCTATCGAGTGACATCTGCCCTGCATGGAGCACTTTCAAAACTTCGAGGCCGTTTCGGCCGTCGGTAAGCGGGCGGCTACCTTTCCTGACGCTTGTGATAAAATGCTCAAGTTCAATGTTCAAAGGCTGCTTTTTCATGTCCACCCTCGGCGAGCAGATATCGCCGTAACGAATGGAGATGGTGCCGGGCGGGATATCGTGCGGCTGTTTGAGCATTTCCCAGTCCACGCCTTTGTCATAGATTTTGAGTTTTTCGTCCTGATTCATATCATCAAAAACCACCATTTTCTCCGTGCCAACCACAACAAGAGTTCTCACCTTGTGTGGATCCAGCCAGCTCACATGAAAGTGTGCCATTCTACCGCTCTCATATTCCACATCCATAAAAACCACATCCTGAATGCCATTTTGCACGTAATCTTTTCCCTTAGCCCTGACCCACACCGGCTTTTCAGGGATGAGGTAATTTGCAACAGAGATGTCGTGCGGGGCAAGGCTCCACATGACGTTTTCGTCCGAGCGTATCCTGCCAAGATTCACACGCCTGCTGTAAAGGTAAAGGATGTCGCCTATCTCGCCGCCGGAAATCATCTCCTTCAATTTGTTCACCACGGGATGATAGAGCAGGAGGTGTCCGACCATAAGGACAAGGCCTTTGCTTTCAGAGAGTTTTACCAGTTCATCAGCTTCCGTCACATCCAGCGCCATGGGTTTCTCGACAAACACATGTTTCCCGGCTTCAAGCGCCTTTTTCGCAAGCTGATAATGCGTAACTGCAGATGAGGCTATCACCACCGCATCGGCATCTTTAATGGCTTTGTCGCTGTCTTTTGTGGTCTTTATCCTCGGAAACTGCTGTTCAGCCCTTTTCAGCAGGGATTCGTTGAGATCGCACACCCAGAGAAGTTCAATATCGGGGATGCTGTAAAGCACCCTTAAATGGTTTCTTCCCCAATTCCCAACACCGATAAGGGATATTTTCATTGCCTTCTCCTGTTCTTGATTTTCCACATCAATCTTTTCAGAGGATTCTTGCTTTTTGCCTCAAGCTCTTTAAGCTGATCTCTGTGGGTGTAGGAATAGTAATAGTAGTAGCGTTTATACCTGTATTTGTAGTAGTAAAACTGCCTTTCGATATCGATGGCGTTCAGAACAGCGCCAATGATGTTCGCCCCGGCCCTGTCAAGCATCTTTTTGGACTGTTCGAGTACTTCTCTCTCCGTCTCAAGGGCTTTCACTACAAGAATCACCCCATCTGTTTTGGTTGACAGTTCTGATGCATCGGTAGCGGGCAACACCGGCGGAGTGTCAATAAAGACGTAGTCGAACCGCTGGAGGATTTCCCTGAGCAGCCTTTCCATCTGTGGAGAACCCAACAGTTCAGCGGGGTTAGGCGGAATCTGGCCGCTTGTAATAAGCGCGAGGTTAGGGGAATAGGAATACAGGTCGTGAATAGCGTTTTCGAGTTTAGCGCTCCCCACAAGGATATCAGTAAGTCCCGGTATCCTGCTATGGTTAAATATCCTGTGAAGCATTGGCTTTCGTAAATCGGCATCCAGAAGCAGGACTTTATGGCCCAGTTGAGCAAAAGTTATGGCAAGATTGACGGTAACCGTGCTTTTACCTTCCTGTGCTAGGCTGCTTGTCACCACCACGGAGCGCAGTGGCTTGCTGATGCTCGAAAATTTTAGATTCGTCCTCAAAGCTCTATACGCCTCAGCGACAGGCGAGGAGGATAACTGTCCCACCGTGAACAATCGGGTTTCTATTGCTTTATCGCGAGCCCCTTTTTTGTCAACGATGCTTATCTTTGGAATCGTCCCGATGACAGGTATCCCTATATGGTTCTCGATCTCTTCAGGAACCTTTATGGAAGTGTCCATATACTCGGAAACGAAAGCCCCCCCTATACCCAGCATGAGTCCAAGGATTAAACCAAGGATTATGTTGAGTTTGGTTTTGGGTTTGATAGGCTGAGTTGGTGGAACTGCGGAATCAACAACTTTTGCATCGCTGACCGTTCGGGCTTCGGTGATTTTCACGTCTTCCAATTTGGATAGCAATGTGTTATAGGTCGTTTTCTTTGACTCAACTTCTCTTGTGAGTTCAGCAAGTCTAACTTCAGCAGTAGGAAGCTGTTTTATCCTCTGTTCGTAAATGCTGATGACCTTTTTAAGGGCTTCTATCTGACCCTCAAGGGCATTGAGCTGTGCTTCGCTTCTCACAAGGTCCTGCACAATTGACTGGATAATTGGATCGTTGATAAGCGGACCCGCATTCATGGCGCTTTCTACAGCTTTTTGCAACTCCTCTTTAGTCTTGGATATCTCTCTGTCGATGGCCTGCACCTCAGGATGTTGCTCCGTGTATTCCTCAAGCAGTTTCGCCTTCCTGATTTCGAGTTCTGTGAGTTTATCCTTCAAAGATTGGACGACGGGGTTACCACTAATCTCAGGCGACGAAACAAGCCTCTGCTTCTGTTGGGCGCTCTGCTGACTCAACTGGTTGCGCAGGTTCGTTATTCTGGCCTGCGTCGCCACCTTTTCGGTCTGGGCGCTGGTCAATTCCGCTTGAAGGGAGGAAAGCCTATTAATGAGATTTCTGGCATCCTCATCCAACATAAATATCCCGGTTTGCTCCTTAAACTTTTTAAGGGAGTCCTGTGCGGCCCGCAGTTCGTGTTCCACTTTGTTTAACTGATCCTGAATGAAATTCCTGACACTTCTCGCTTCCTGCCTGAGATCATAAAGAGTAAAATTCACGTATTCGTTGGCGACAGCATTAGTTAGCCTTGCTGCATTCTGGGGTGTATAGGCTTTCAATTTGATAATGGCAAGGTCAGTATTCCCTTTCTGCGAGACTTTGATCTTGTTTTTAAATTTCTCAGCAACAAGAGCGGGATCCTTTATGCGAAAGTCGAAAACTCCTTTTTCCACATTTTCTTTATTTATCAGTGTAAACCCAAATTTACCGTCTGAAGAGCGAAAAATCTTACCAAATTCGCCGTAGCCCAATAGATTGTTGCTTTTATCCCTGATTTCAAATTCTTTTTTGTTCTTCACTATGAGGCGATAAACACCAACGGATGCACTGTCTGAGCACCACGCTGTGTCTTTCGCAAACTGCTTGGGGAATTTTATGTTTATCCCTAACTTTTTGACCACTCTT
>JAMOPK010000031.1 GCA_027064565.1 Caldifarciminota bacterium
GGGCTGGAAGGCAGGGGATTCAGGGTTACCAGAGGCAGCAGGTTCCTGACGGTCACCGGTCAGGTCGATAAAGGCACGGCCGCGCGGATCGTTCTGGAACGCTTCAGGCAGAAGGGCGACGTCTTCTCGGTGGCCGTCGGAGACGGCGAGAACGACATCCCCATGCTGGAGGTCGCTGATCTGGCGATTGTGGTCGGTGACCTTGACTACGATGCCGTTCATGTGGATAAAATAGAGCGTATTTTTGAACTTTTAAGCTAAACAGGAGGTGTGAAATGGCATATCGTCTGTGGATACTTCCATGGGACATGGTGTCGCAACAGAGTCCCGATAGATGTGAACTGGCTGGAGTAGTTGACGATGAGACTTTCATCCGCCTCAGAGAGAAGTTTCACATCGATGATCCACTGGAGCAGATTGAGCTGTTTGAAGAGGCCTTCAGGTCAGGCGATGTGAACGCCCCGCCCAGCGCTTTCAGAGATTATGTCGAGCAGTATTCCGGAACTTTTACCAAAATGATGCCCAGTTTCATCCTGACCAGAGCGAGCCTTGACACGCTGGAGGGTTTGATAAACGAAGGCGGTTCATCGAAAGAGACGCTTGAGAGGCTCAAACGGGCGGTGGAGACATCCCGACACGGCGTGATAGCTGTTGGATTCGATATGGTTTCGGATGAGAGCAAGAAATACTCAATTTCTGGCACCCTCGAAGCCCCGAAAGGCTGTTATCTCATCTGGTTCGAGGAGCTTGACTCCGTTACAAAAGACGACCTTCTGGGATGGCAATGGGTTAGTGGAGAACATCGGGATTTCAAGGTGACTTACGATGAAGGGGATTTCAAAGGAGACATCGATGATTTTTTAGATGGCAAACCCGAACTGGGGCTGAAGGTCTTCAGGTGGAACGGCACAGGGTTTGACCCGGTGGACAGGTGCGAGAAGACGTCAAAAGTTGAAGTCAAAGAGGAGGTCACTATCAGGATTTCGGAGGACGGCAAACTGGAAGTGGCAGGCGATGGCTGGAAATGCGGCTGATCCGCTGAAATTCAAAGTCAGATATACGAATGTCTATCTCATCCGCGGATCGGACGGCTATCTGATGGTTGACACCGGTCCCCGGACGGAGATTTCTTACATCATGAAACAGCTTGAGAGGCATGGGGTTCGGCCTGAGGACGTGAAGTTTGTCCTCCTGACCCACCATCACCATGACCATGCCGGAAACCTTGCCGCTGTGATGGCGAATCTGCCCCGGGCGCGGCTCGTGGTCCACAGAAAGGAGGTCGATTACATCTCACGCGGAAAGATGAAGCTCCCCCATGGTCGCAACCTGTGCCTCAAAATAGCCATAGCTCTGGGCAGGCTTTTGAGATTCGATTATGAGCCCTATGTCCCGACTGACGATGACATTGTGCTCGATACACCGGAATTCGACCTGTCCGATTACGGCTTCGACTGGAGAGTCATTCATACTCCGGGCCACACTTCGGGTTCCATCTCGATTGTCTCAGGAGAAGATGCGATCGTTGGTGACCTCGTGATGGACAGGAAGGACTGGTGCGGTTCAAGCCCGTTGCCTGCATTCCTTGAGTCCATGGATGAAACGATGGCGAGCTGGAGGAAACTGCTCGGGCTTGGAGTGAAGCGGTTCTGGCCATCTCACGGCTCAGTTTTGCCCCATACAAAGCTAAAGAAACACATTGGCACGTAACAATTTCACTTTTGTGGGATGTTGGGGGTTGGGTGAACAAGTAATTCTTGACACCTATGCACCCCAAGCTTATAAATAAAGGCGAAAATAGGAGGTGAAGATGAAAAGAGGGATAATAATTGCTTTGATCCTTGTGGGGTTGGGCTTCACATTGACAGGATGTGGCCCCAAAATGGCGTCTCAGGAGACGCTGGCTCAACTTGATAAAGTTTGTGGTGCAGCTGACGCCGCTCAGCGGAGAGTTCAACAGCTTCAAGAACAGATCGATCAGCTTCAGAAGCAGAAATCCGAGAAAGCCAAGCAACTTGAGGCTCTTAAGTCGGAACGTGATTCTCTGAGGGAATGGCTTGATTTGCTGGAAAAAGGTTATTGAGGAGGCTGAAAGATGAAGAGAATTATTTTGGCAATCCTTGTTTTGGGAGTTTTCTCCACAGCGTTAAAGGCTGAGGACAAGAAGGGCCTTACAGAGGAAGAGGCTCAGACCAAAATTCAGGTCTGCCAGCAGAGGCTCGACTCCCTGAACGCTGTCATCAAACAGCTGGAACAGCAGCTTCAGGGACTCCAGAACGAGGTCACTCCGCTGGACGAGCAGATCTCGGCCATTCAGAAAGAAATCCAGGAACTCAAAGATGAGATAGCCAAATATCCGTCCGAATACACCGTTCAGAAAGGAGATTATCTGGCGAAAATCGCTGCGATGAGATACATCTACAACAACGCCAAGGCATGGCCAAGGATTTACCGTGCCAACAGAGACAAGATCAAGAACCCGAACCTGATCTATCCGGGTTGGGTCCTCAAGATACCGCACGGTCTCGTCACGGAGATTGAGGTTATACCCGGCGATTGCCTCTGGAAGATCGCTGGCTTCACATGGATTTACAACGATCCTCTTCAGTGGCCGAGGATTTACAAGGCCAACAAAGACAAGATCAAGGACCCGGATCTGATTTATCCCGGTCAGATCCTCTCGATACCAAGAGATTAAGACGCATAGCAGGATATGCACACTCCCGGCTTTTGCTGATGGGTTCTGCGGCGGAGCCGGGAGTTTTTCATAACAGGAGGTGAGTCTTTCTTGGAGAAAAAGACGATATCGCTCAAAGGAGTCAGCATCCCGGCCTTTGTCGGGGCAAGGGATGTCAACCTCAGAGCCATCAACAAATATCTCGAAGGCAGCAAGGTCGTCCTGAGAGGAGATGAACTCCACGCTTATGGTTCGCCTGAATCTCTCGTTCAGATCGAAAAGATCATTCTCATATTGAAGGAAAAACTGCGCGTCAGTGGACAGCTTGAGGAGTTCGATGTGATCGAGGCCATCGAGGCCGTCAAAAACGGCGGTGCAGCCGGTGGAAACCATGGCGACATCGTTATCCTAACCCCAAAAAAGAGGATAGAACCAAAGACGCCGAATCAGAAGAAATACCTGAGGGCGATAATGGAAAACGATGTGGTTGTGGCCATAGGGCCGGCTGGAACCGGAAAGACCTTCCTTGCGGTGGCCATGGCGCTGAAGTTCCTGCGCGAGAAAAAGGTCGAGAGACTGATCCTCACGCGCCCGGCTGTCGAGGCTGGCGAATCTCTCGGCTACCTGCCCGGCGATTTCGAGGAGAAAATAAGTCCTTATCTGACACCTCTTTACGATGCACTTTACTCCATGATGCCCTACGACCGGGTCAGACGGCTGATCGACACGCGGGTCATTGAGATCGCGCCGCTTGCTTACATGCGCGGCAGGACGCTGTCCGATGCGTTTATCATTCTGGACGAGGCACAGAACACCAAAACGGTTCAGATGAAGATGTTTCTCACAAGGCTCGGCCCGAGGTCCAAGGTGGTCATAACGGGCGACATCACCCAGATCGACCTGCCCAAAAACGAGGATTCGGGCCTCATTGAAATCCAGAAGATTTTGAGAAACATCAAAGGGATAGCTTTTGTCAAATTTGGGCCTGAGGACGTGATCCGACACAGGCTCGTCAAAAGAATAATCGAGGCTTACGATGACTACTACGAAGCAAAGGAAAGAGAAAAAGGTGCCCAACATCGTCCTGATTGATGCTCAGGACAAGATCAGGCTCAGCGACGAATACAAAAACAGGCTGGAGACATTCCTGAGAGAGGTTTTGAGCCGGGAGCGGGACGTTATGCCCGACCGGCTCTCCGACATAAATGTGGTCATTGTCGATAATTCTTACATCTCTGATCTGAACGAGAGGTATCTTGGGCGGCAGGGGCCGACGGATGTGCTGTCCTTTGAGCTGGACGACGTCGCTGAGATTTACGTTTCAGCGGAATATGATCCCGAATCGATCCATCATTTTGCCCTTCATGGACTTCTCCATGTTCTGGGCTATGACCATAAAATCGAATCGGATGCAAAGGTGATGCGTTTGAAGGAAGAAGAATATCTGAAATTATGGAACAATCTTCGCTGATAATTCTCATCGATATCCCCATCCTGATAGGCCTTCTTGTCCTGTCCTACATCTTTTCCGGCTCCGAAGTAGCCCTTTTCTCGCTTTCGCCGGGCATGGTCAAGAAGATGAAGTTGCCGGAGAAGAAAGCCCGCATCATAAAAGAGCTGCTCAGCAATCAGAGACGGCTCCTTGCCACCATCCTGATAGGCAACACAGCGGTAAACTCCTTTGCGTCATCCCTTTTTGCAGCTCTTAGCG
>JAMOPK010000032.1 GCA_027064565.1 Caldifarciminota bacterium
GTCCATCAATTCATAATAGGAGATGGCAAGGCCGGCGTAAGGGGCAGCGTCCAGCGCAGCCGTCATCCGCTCAAGTGTCTGAGGTAAATAGACATCGTCGGAATCAAGCTGTGAGATGTATTGTCCCCTTGCCGCCCGTATGCCCGTGTTGAGCGCAAAGGCAATGGTCCCGCCTGAGTTCTGGATGAGCCTGATCCTCGGGTCGTCGAAACTCCTCACCACATCCTGCGTTCCATCGGTCGAACCGTTGTCAACGACTATCACCTCGAAATCCTGCATCGTCTGGTTCAGCACCGACTCGATCGCAAATCCGATGAATTTTGCCCTGTTCAAAACCGGGATGACCACAGTTGCCTTGTAATCGTGTTTGAGGTTATCGTGTGCGATCTCGTATTCACCGTCCAGAAATGCCCCTACACGTTTCAGCATATCCTTAAACGCCTTTTCGTATTCCCGCTCCTCGGAAGGCGGATAAAACAGGTAACCAAAGCTTTTCGACATCAACTTATCCGTCCGAATAGTTTCGGATTTTGGAACCGAATTGAAAAGCGGAGCTTTGACATGGAAAAATTTGCCCCCAAGCTCCTCCTGTATTTTCAGCCTTATGTCATATTCGATGGCGTGGAAGAATATCGGATCAAGACCACCTGCTTTTTCGATCCATTTGCGGGAATAGAGCCTGAATCTTCCGTAATCGAACCTTTCATGGAGTTCATAGATCGGATCGAACAGGTTGACAGCCCTGTTGTTTTCCACGTAGTCGCTGTAAATCATGGCATAATCACCGGTTGCGGCCTTCCACAGGCTTTCAAGGTTGTCGCGCGGCACTGTTCCGGCATCCACAAACGCCACCCAATCCGCATCGCTTCCGGAAACTGCTTTCGCAGCCTCCGTTCCGTCCCTGTAGCGGTAGGTTTTTATGCCAATGGCACTTAAAGCGGCTTCAGTTCGCTCGATTGGCCCCTCAAGCGAATTGCCTTTCTGCTGAATCAGAGCAATGACTTTCATAGGCGTAGATTATAAACGAAAAATCGGGTGATACGTGTCCTGAAGGCGGCGTGAGTCCCGGTGCCCCCTGTTCCGTTGCTGTGATTGCAGTATAATGAGCGTCTCATGAACTGCCTGATAGTTACTCACAACTTCCCACGTTTTGAGTCCGATCTGCCGGGCAATTTTATACTGAGACTTCTCAGGAATTTCAGGGAATGCCGGCCCTTCGTCGTCGCACCGTGGAGCAGGGGAGTGGCTGTCCGCGAACGTTACGGACAGATTGAAGTCCGCCGTTTCAGATATGCCGTTCCACCGTTGCCTGAGATAGCTTATCGCGGAGAGATGCAAAAACTCGCCTTCAAATCGCCCATGCATTTCACCTCGCTTGCTCTCCTGTCGCTTTCCATGATGAACAGCGCATTTTCGATGGCCGGAAATGTTGAAGTGGTAAACGCTCACTGGCTCGTGCCTGCCGGATTGCTTTCCGCCCCGGTCTCCCTGTTGAAGAACAGACCCCTTGTGATAACCATGCACGGGACGGACAGCGTGCTCTTTTCAAAGTTCCATCGTTTTTTGAACTTGAAGTCACGGATATTCATGAACCTCAAGGCCATAACCGTGGTCTCCAGCTTCATTGCCGAATCGATAAAGCCCTTTGTCCCCGAAAACGTGGAGGTTAAAGTCGTGCCCATGCCTGTCGAGGATGAGATTTTCGATCCTTCTTTGAGAGCGAAGGTCAACCCGGAATACGATGTCGTCTATGTTGGGCGCATAACCCGGCAGAAAAACGTCGATGGCCTGATCAAAGCCGTCGATTTGCTCCGAAAGGATTACGGTTACCCTGCGAGGCTCCTCATCGTCGGCGATGGGCCGCACCGCCCCCGACTGATGGAACTGGTTGATCAGCTTGGCCTGCGGTCGCTTGTGGATTTCAGGGGCAGGGTGAGGCCCTCCGATGTCCCCTTCGAGATGGCAAGGGGGCGTGTGATTGCGCTCCTGTCCTATCGGGAAGGGTTCGGGCTAAGCGTTCTGGAGGGCATGAAGATGGGGCTGCCGCAGGTAGGCTCAGATGACGGCGGAATCCGGGATATAGTTCTGGATGGGGTGACCGGCTTTCTTGTGCCGCCTGACGATCCACGTGCCGCGGCAGAGGCGCTGTTCAGGCTCCTGAGCGATGACTCCCTTTATTCCGCCATGTCGGAGCGCTCGATTGAGCGTGGCAAAACCGTATTCTCTGCCCGAAGCCTGTCAAAAAAATTCGAGGATATCCTGCTTAAAGCCGCCTCAACCTCCAAATAGGTTGCGGTAATAATCGGCTATACGGTGCACGTAAACCGTGTCGTTTTCCGAATCACACCATACCCAGATCGTGTATTTGCTTTCAAGCAGGAAAGTGTATCTCACGGATTGATAACGGGATGTGAGATGCTCATACCCTGCGAGGGCCGCCGAATCGCTCTCGTATTCGATTGCGTAAATGCCAATTTCCCCTTCGTGGTAAAGTATTTCCACGAGTGCGCCTCTGGCCGTGGATGCCATGGAATCGCTCATCCCGAACCAGCGGGTGCAGAAGCAATGGAGGAAATCCGGTGAACGTGAGACAAACGGATTGCTTACAACCCCGCACAATGCCGGGTTGGTTGAGTCCGGAGGGTGTGGATCCCAGCCCACACCATCGGGGAATGCCGATTCAGGCAGGACAAGGTCTTCAATACCGCTCACTTCTTGAGTTGTGTTATTTTTCTGACACATGGAGCCCAACAGTAAACCAGCGATGATTAAAGGGATGGCAACTTTTTTCATGTCGTTCCTCCTGTTGGCGGATAATTCGGCGAAATTATACCAAATTCCTGCTGTGATTTGAAATCTGACCCCGGACATTGCAAAATCTCTCCAGAACTGCATAATCCCATATCTGAAAAACTAAAAACAGCAGGAGGTTGATAAAATGATGGGAATCGTAATCGGTTGGGTTTTGATGGCATCCAGTCCATGGGTGGATAGTTCAAGGGTCATCGTGAGATTTTATGACTATCCGGAAATAGATTCGTCTTTCATGGTGAGTTTCCTGCACGAAACTGACATCGATGGAGAAATCATCAAGGTGAGGGTTGAGCCGTTCAGATACGTTGTCATAAAGCTGAAAAGCAGGGATTACAGCAAAGTTTACAGACGCCTTGAAAAATCCAGTGAAGTGAAATACGTTGAGCCTACAGTGCTTTTCCGGGCCTCCCACATCCCCAACGACGTGCACTGGGATCTCCAATGGGGACCCGTGTTCGTCCATGCACCGGATGCCTGGGATATCACCACCGGTGACACTTCCATCGCTGTTGCAGTGGTTGATCAGGGCGTGCAATACACCCATCCTGACCTCGACGGACATTTTGGCACATTGAAAGGCTATGACTTCGTGGATGACGATTCCGATCCAGCCCCTGTGTCGGAAGTTGAGGATCACGGGACGCATGTGGCTGGCATCATCGCCGCCGAGATGGACAACTACATCGGGATAGCCGGGATGGCACAGGTCAGGCTTTACTCGCTCCGTGTGCTGAACGACAGCGGGGTCGGCTCGGTGGATGACATCTCGGATGCCATCATCTGGGCTGCAAACCACGGAGTCAGGGTCATTAACATGAGCCTTGGCGCGCCGATAGGGCACTACCTCCTGGAGGAGGCCTGTCAGTATGCCGTTGACAGCAATGTTGTCCTTTTTGCCGCGGCAGGCAATGCTGCTGCCGATTCCGTGGACTTCCCGGCCAGATACGAGACCGTTGTGGCGGTTGGCGCTATTGATCCGGATTCATCGGTGGCCAGTTACAGCAATCACGGCCCTGAGCTGGAACTCTCCGCACCGGGAACGAATATCTATTCGACTCTGCCGTTCAACTCCTACGGCTACATGAGCGGGACTTCCATGGCCACACCGCTTGTTTCCGGGGTCGCTGCACTTGTGCTTTCCCGAAGTCCGAGGCTAACCAATCAGGCGGTCAGGGACATCCTTGCATCGACAGCCATGGATTTCGGCCCCTCCGGCAGGGATTTTTACTACGGCTACGGCGTTGTGGATGCTTATGCCGCGGTTCAGGCAGCCTCGAACTACACGATAGTCGATACCCTCAGGAACGACAACGGAATTCCTTACTACTACTGCGCAAACGAATGGGGGCCTTACATCAAGGCCACGAAATACTCTGTCCCGCAATCTGAGAAGTTGGAAGCGATACTCGCCTATTTCGGGACACCATCGGGTTATTCGCCCACCAGTCAAACCGGACATTACTACGTGTGGGCGGACGAATCCGGGCATCCGGGGGCACTGATAGCGTCCGGCGATTTCGACATCCCTGCCCTTTCCTCCGATCAATGGATAGCCGTC
>JAMOPK010000033.1 GCA_027064565.1 Caldifarciminota bacterium
GACATCAATAAAATGCTTATTAAGTTTAAACGATATGGCAAATGTTAGTCAATACAACGAAGGCTATTTGCCGTTTTGTTTGTGATAGAAATTTTTATTTCTCTTGCCCTCTGTGTCTCCGTGTGAAGATGAAATAAAAATCACACAGGAACACGGTGAACACAGAGAGATGGGACATGGAGTAAAGGATACCTTGTGTGAGATGGCGAGGATTGATGAAGTGATGACGGCGGGGCGAAATGCGGATAGGGATGATCAGTTATGCAAAAAGATTAAAGCAGATTTACAGATTATATCTTGCTGATAATCCGCCAGTTATGTTCGCCACCACAAAGTAAACGGCCAATAGCCCACAAATAGCCCTGAATGCCTCCCCTACTTTCCCTTTAAGTTCCATTTCTTAAGCAGTATTAGAGTGCTTCAGTCATTCTCCAACTGTTGTTCCCTTGAACCTCGAAGTGTAGAATTCATCATGCTCGAACTTTATAAAAATTAAATATGGAGGGAGCAGCGATGAATGACCCAAGAAGATGGCTTGAAAGATGGGGAGTGGTTATACTGGTCGCATTTCTTTTTCTCTTGGAATTGGTATTGGCTTACAGGATTATTTGCATCCTTTTCAGCAATAAGCTTCCGAATCAAACTGAGCTGATAATCCTTTCAGTGCTCATCGTAGTCGTCCCTCTGCTTATACTCACGATCGTGAAATCCGCAAGAAAGGATTCTACCCACAAATACGATATATGGGAGTCGATTATAGAGCATATAGATGAACTTCCACTTAACAACATCAAAGAAATATCAAGCCTGTCCCAAAACATCATCAGCATAATAGAAACCGGCAACATAAATCAAACTGCCAGATATACGATATGGGAGTCCTTAATAGAGCACATTGATGGATTACGACTTAATGATGAGAAGGAAGTAGAGAATCTGCTAAAACTTTTTAAGGAAGTTGTCAACATAATCGAAACCGGTGATGTCAGGCAGAGTGACTCAAAAGAAATTGATTCAGGTTCAGCAGGTTTAGAATAAACTTCAGGGAGACACTCTCGGCTAAAAATCAGCCATGAAAGCGTAATCTTTATAATCGCCTCACCCATTCAGGGTTGATTTTCATTTTAACCGAGCGGCCAAGCAAGCTGAGGTTGACCACGAACTCAAGGTTTTCCTGATCCACCCCAACGATGACGCCCTGGGCGCCTTTAAGCGGCCCCTTTATGACGATAACCTTCTCGCCTTTCTTTATCGACGGCAGCGGAACAATCTTGTCCCGTGCCTGCTGGACAAGAATCTTTAACGATTTGATCTCCTCATCCTCAGCCGGAATGGGAATGCCGTGTTTGTTCAGCACAGTGACCACACCGGGAGTGTCGAGCACCTGATAGTAAAGCGGAGATTTTATCTCCACCCGGACAAACAGGTAATTTCTGAACAAAGGAACTTCGACAATTTTCCTGCGGTAGTCGAGATGGAGCCGTGTCGGGAAAAACACCTCCAGCCCCTTTTTTGTGAGGGCAGTTTTAACCACTTTCTCATGGAAAGGCCTCGTATAAACAGCGAACCACCTTGGTCCCTTGCTAAATACGTGCACGAGAGCCATTTCTTCCTCAGTTAATGCATCAACATCAAACATAATTTGCACCTCCCCAATAAAACTTATAAGAACGTTACGACTCAAATGCCATTAATTCAGTCTTTCTTTGTAATGGATAACAAGAATTGCCCCTGATCCGACAGCAATTTCAACGGGGCTGGAAACTACTTCATTAGACACCCCCCTTGAAGTGCCAATATGGAGCGAATCGCCCATATAGTTCCATTTCAATCCATCTGTCCAGATGTCTTTGACCTCAATCGCAAGCGGGATTAAAGAAATCGTTCTTCCGGGGACGGAATCAAATACCTCCTTGTCACGGACCACAAAAGCCTCAAAGTTATCCTCGCAAATGTGGATAGGCACAGAGACGTCCGGATTCATGAGGAGTCCAAAATTTGCAAACGTGTGATCCACGCGTCCGCCCGACGTGCCGGTCATGGTGATCTCATAAGCCCCTATTTCAAGAGCCTTTCTGACAGCCACTTCTGCATCGGTCAGGTCGGATTCGCGGGCAGCCCGAACTATCTCCACACCCTCATTTTCAAGTTGTTCCAGTATTTCGTTATCAGCAGAATCCATATCCCCTACCACGTAATCAGGTCTAGCTTCGATCCCCAACAGCTTGGCCACAGCTCCATCTGCGGCAATGACTTTATCATGCCCCTTTACAAGCCCCTTAAGATATTCGAGGCTTACATTCCCATTTAACACAATCAATACTTCCATGATCCTCACTCTTTTTGACTATTTTGTTGTATTTTACAGCAATTGGGCAATTTTAAGAAACAGTCTCTCCAGGAGCAATTACTATCAATCTGTCTTTGTATTCGGGGGCAAGGGCTTTTTTGAATTCTTCCGGTTTGCCTGTGAGCGCGGGGAAGGTCTCATAATGCATCGGGATAATCCACTTCGGTTTCAACAGCCCTACGGCATAGGCTGCGTTTTCCGGACCGAGCGTGAACAGGCTTCCTATCGGGATCAGGACGAGATCGGGTTTGTAGAACTCACCTATCAACTGGAGTCCGCCGAAAAGGCCTGTATCCCCCATGTGATAGACCGTAAATCCGTTTTCGAATTTCACAATGAAACCGGCAGGATTTCCGCCCGGAATCTCTCTACCGCCATCGATGATGGTGGATGAGTGAGTAGCTTCAACCATTGTGACTTTTATCCCGTGGAAGTCGAAAGTGCCGCCTATGTTCATCCCCAATACGTTGGAAACGCCCTTTCTCTGAAGGTAGTTTGCCACCTCGTAAATCGCGGCCACAAGGGGATTGAATCTTCTGGCAATGGCAACGGTATCCCCTATATGGTCTCCATGACCATGTGTCACAAGGATGAGGTCAACCTTTTGAAGTGAATCAAGGGCGCCGGCCGGAGCCTTAGGGTGCGAGAGCCAGGGATCAATTAACACCACTTTGCCTGATGGTGATTCGATCTTGAAGGCGGAATGACCGAACCATGTAACTTTAATCCCGCCAAATCTATCCATGATCAACCTCCTTGTTTTGGGGAAAATATTATATTTGCTGCCTGCTTCGGTCAACTATGCACCAGATTCTCAGCTACTCGAACGCGTTTCGAGGCAGTTTAAACGGGAAACATTTAAGGAGTGCCATGCGAGACAGTCTTAAAACCGGGAAAAACATTGATCTGAATTTCATTGGAACTTTCTGGACACTCCCAACAAATTCCTGGAATTACTGCCTGAATTAACCGAGAAAAACTTTTACATGGAGCTTAAATGTTAAATAGAAATGCGACGACAATTCAACATAGGGGAAAGAATGGCTCTGGTTGTTCGAAAAAAATGTGGGTCAGGCAGCAAACTTGTCTCTTCCTTTTTCCATACAATCCTTGCAGATACCAATGATGTAAAAATGGTATTCCATCGGGTGGTGGCCGTTTACCGAGATGTCTTCAAATATGGACGGGCTGATTTCGATATCAAATATCCTGCCACACCTGATGCATTTGAAATGCCCATGTGGCTTCGTGTTAATATCGTATCTCACTTCCCCGTCCTCTATCATAAGTTTGCTCACTATACCGTGAGAGACAAACAGATTCAAAGTGCTGTAGACGGTGGTTTTTGACAGCGTGGGTATCTCGGATACGAGATCCGCATGGATGTCTTCAACTGTAGGATGTGTCCTGTGCTCCATAAGATATTGATAAATTTTTATCCGCTGTAAAGAAGGATTTATCCCTTTGCTTCGCAGATATTCCTTAATGTTATGGACATCCCTGTAATCATTCATTTCTTTCCCCTCCTCAGGTTAAGATTTTTCAATCGGGCTTATAATTTTAAATCAATTTTATACCTGAATAAAGAACAAAAATTCAAATCTTTAAAAAATTATATTTTGAGCCTGCAAATCTGGCCCTTCAGCTTCGATAAGTCCCGGTCAATTTCACTCCTGCCATAACTGCCAGCCACCATATTTCGAGGAACAGGAACCTCGACAGGACAGTGTCCCACAATCCTGTAACCCACAGAGCAGCAATCAGATAGGCTACAAGAGTGAGGGCTACATGGATGATAACCCACACCTTCGTGGCGGAAGTCTTGCCACCCTCCTGTTTCATCCATCCGGTTGGCAGGGGCAGCCAGTCAAAGAACGCCCCGATCAGTACCGGCCATCTCCATCCCCAGAAAACCGAGGGGATAAATATCAGACCTGCGATTGCCACGCAGAGGGTTGTTTTATCCCTGTTGCTCATGGCTTTCAACTTCCATTGTTCCGATAAATTTTAATGTAGACT
>JAMOPK010000034.1 GCA_027064565.1 Caldifarciminota bacterium
GGCCTTTCGTGTCAACCGAGCTGATAATCAGGTGCATCAGGGCGATAGAGGAGGGGAGTCCCTCAGCCACAGTGGCGATCCCGGTCAGGGATACCCTGAAAAAACGGGCTAAGGACGGCAAATTTGTCGCCGGGATAGTCGATAGAAGCGATGTCATGCAGATTCAAACCCCCCAGTGTTTCAGGAGGTCACTGCTGGTCAAAGCCTACGAAATCGCTTCCGACAGAGGCGTGTCTGCCACCGATGACGCCACCCTTGTGGAGCTGACGCTTGGCGAAAAGGCCGCAGTCGTGGAGGGCAGCTTCTCCAATTTCAAAATAACCTATCCGGAGGATATGGAGATGGCTGAAAAACTCCTTGCGGGTGAGTTAAGGGTTGGCCACGGGTATGACCTGCACAGGCTTGTCAGAGGCCGAAGGTTTGTCCTTGGCGGTGTGGTGTTCGATGAAGTGGATTTTGGCCCTCTTGGCCACTCAGACGGCGATGCGTTGATCCATGCCGTGATAGATTCCCTGCTTGCGCCATGTGGGCTTGGCGACATAGGCAAGCTTTTCCCGGACACAGCTCCAGAATTTAAGGACATTTCCAGCGTGGAGCTGCTCAAAAGGGTAGGAAAACTGCTTGTCGAAAACTGTTGTTCCGTGGTCAACATCGATGCCACGGTCCTGCTGGAAAGGCCACGGATAGGTCGTCGAACCCCTGAGATGGCTGAAGTCATGGCGAATGCACTCGGAATATCGCCTGAACTTATTTCCATCAAGGGCAAATCCGGTGAAGGACTTGGAGATGTGGGCAACCTCAGAGCTGTCGAGGTCCACGTTGTATCGCTTGTGAGAAAGTGCTAATAATAGATACCCCCGGGGTTACGGGGGTATCTTGTTGTTAACGTTCCCCTGATTGAATCATATTCGGGGATTATTTGATGATCTTGAATGTCACGATAACCGAATCGTCTTCCAGTTCCATGCCTTTCAGAATGGCTTTAACCCCGATTTTCCGCAAAGCGGCGATCTCCACAAGCACCACAGGAGACATGTAAGGGTTGATGCCCTCCTCGAACAGCTCTTTCATTATGTCCAGATCGTAAGGCTTTTTGATTTTCAGCCTGAGCACAT
The DNA here is from genome assembly GCA_027064565.1 of Caldifarciminota bacterium. Classification (GTDB taxonomy): domain Bacteria; phylum Hydrothermota; class Hydrothermia; order B15-G9; family B15-G9; genus WGAI01. The sequence continues at coordinate 1,116 of JAMOPK010000034.1, forward strand.
CTTCGCCGTTGAGGCTTTCGACACCTTCAGCGAGACCCAACTTCTTGTAGATATCGTCAAGGTTCTGCAGGAGGGATTCGTAGTCCTCTCCAGAGACCTTCAGGCCCTCCCTTTCAAAGAGGGCTAACAACTCTTTGCCGGCAGAAGCTGCTATCGGCAAAGCTCCTTCACCCAATAAGTTCCATGCCCCTTTTGTGAGAGCATGGATAAGCACATGATCAATCCTCATAATGATGTCCTCCATAAAGCTTCCCCCTCCCCATTCACAATTAGCTTAATATTTCCTTCAATTTTTGTGCGGCCTGTTTTGTCACTATCCTGATGAGACCGAGATTTGTCTCTCTGGGCAACACCATAATGAGTATAGCATCCGGTCCGACATCATAGACCACCGTCAACCCATCTGTGCCGGTGACTGTAAGCTCCTCCAGGGTTCCATTCTGGAAAGCTGTATTGAGTTTTTTGGCGGTGCTGTAGATGAGCACCCCCATAGCGCTTACGGTCTCTTCGTCCATTCTCTCGGACGACAGAAACCCTATATCGCTGTAAATTGGCACCCCGTCCTTTCCTGCCAGAGTGATGGCTTTGATATCAGGAATCTCCTTCCTGATATCTGCCAATATAGCCCTGACCTGATCCAATATAGCCATGTTTTGACCCTCCTTTTGATCCCTGTGAGTTTAAGTGCTTATAGGTTAAAGTCTTGTCATAAGTTTTACAATATTGCAGGGAGAGTGTTCAAAAAGTTCCATCGAAACTTCGGGTCAGTCAATGGATTTTTGATTTAAGGGACGATATGAGGATCCCATGCGATGGATAGGTTGGACGTCCAGCCTGATATCAGTGGAACACCCGCTCTGATGTTGCGACCTTTCAAATGTATTATAATGATAGGTCTCATGGGAGGCATTTCTATGAAACCGAGACTTACCATTGACAGGTTGATAGAAGAAGCCGGGGAGTTTTGTAAAGAGGTTTCCCGAATGTCTCATGAAGCGATAAGGGGTGTCACAGATGGCAAATCCGTTGGCGATTATTTTGAAAAACTTTTTAAGAAACGCATCGCTGAGAAATTCGATGTAATTATGAGCAGTTCCACTAAAGGGATCGATTTCCCCGCTCCGGATGTAAACACGGATATAAAAGTAACTTCCATACGTCAGCCCCAATCTTCTGCACCCTTTAGAAGTTTCCGCCAGAAGGTTTATGGCCTTGGCTACAACATACTCCTCTTTGTTTATGAGAAGGATGATACCAGAGAGCATAACGTAGTTTTTCTGCATGCAAGATTCATCCCTAAAGAAAGGACAGGGGACTTTATAACCACAAGAGGTATCAAAAGAATTCTTGAAGAAAACGGTAATATCGACGACGTAAAAGCGTTTATCGTTGAAAGAATACCTTATATTGACGAAATGGAACTTGAAAATCTGGCTCGAGAAATACTACGGAATCCCCCGTTAATTGGTTATCTGACCATCTCGCAGGCTCTGCAATGGAGAATCCAATATTCACGGGTAGTCAACAAGAATTTAGAAGGGGTGATTCAGATAATATGAGGAAAGGACTCGAACTTGGAGATTTCCAGACTCCTCCAGATTTGACCGATCGTATATGTAAGCTGTTATCGTGCCGTGAGTTTGAGCCGCAAATACTCATAGAACCCACATGCGGAACAGGCAATTTTGTCTTCTCGGCCCTGAAACATTTTCCTTCAATAAAATGGGTTTATTGTGTGGAACTTCAGGAAAAGTATCGTGATATTTTCTTCCAGAAAGTAAAGGAAGCAAACATTCCCTCATCCACAAAGATCGAATTTCACGTTGACAACATTTTTACCCATAGATTTTCTGAGGAGCTAAAATCGCTTTTGAAGGATTCAAACAGTCAGATTTTAATCCTCGGCAACCCTCCATGGGTGACCAACTCAGAGATTGCCCGTGCAGGCGGAACAAATGTCCCGGAGAAATCGAATATCAAAAAGCTCAATGGCATAGAAGCTCTCACGGGGAAAAGCAATTTCGACATAGCCGAATACATTATTGTCCGTTTGTTGCAGGAATTCGGCTCATTTAACGGCAAAATTGCCATGCTTTGTAAACAATCTACTGCGATCAACATCATCAAATATTTACACCGGTTCAAGTTGCGAATTTCACGTCCACAATTCTTTTTGATAGATTCTAAGAAAGAGTTTGGCATAAGTGTGAGCAGCGGACTTTTCGTTGCTGATCTTGGCAAAAAAGGCGATAAAATCTGCGAAATCAGGTCGTTGTATGATGGTAAGCTTATTCGGAGGTTTGGCTGGCTGGATTCCAAGTTCGTTTCAGATTTTGATCTTTATGGAAAATACAACTTTCTGGAAGGAAAATTTCCCTATGAGTGGAGACAGGGTGTAAAACACGATGCTTCAAAGATACTGGTTCTGGAAAAAACAGCCGATGGCTTTCTCAACGGCTATGGGGAAAAGGTTGAAGTCGAAGAGGAAGTTCTATATCCCTTTATTAAAGGTTCGCGACTGCGAGAACATGAAGTTTTTGAAACCAACCATTATATCATCTTAACTCAAAGACATCCTGAGGATGACACAGATACCCTTGTTCGTTATCCGAAACTCTGGAATTATCTTAAAACCCACGCTGAAGCTCTCGATAGAAGGCGGTCAAGGGTGTTTAAAAAAAGATTCTCAATCTTTGGCATAGGCGATTACGCTTTCAGGCCCTACAAAGTCGCAATCTCTGGTTTTTACAAAGACCCCATTTTTTCCCTTATACATCCAATCGATGGGAAACCCGCGATACCCGACGATACTGTTTATTATGTGTCCTTTGATTCCTACGAAACCGCTTATAAGTTGTGGAAATGGTTGAATTCAGAGGATATTAAAAATTTCCTGAAATCCATAGCCTTTCTCGATTCCAAGCGGCCATTCACAAAAGAGATTCTTAATCGAATAAGAGCGCCTGAACAGCTGTTAGATGTTCCTTTTCAGATGGAGCTGTTATAAGACAGATCATTTTTCCCGATCTGTCGATATGCAAGAATACCATGATGGCGGTTAGAGATACAATCCCGGTGACTTTCCATTTGTGAAAGGGCATGAAATTTTCGACTTCAAATAGAATCGTCCCGACATGTATTGTGCTGGGACATTGTGACCCGCCTCCTGACTGAACCAGAGAATTAACTCGGTGGATAAAGCGCCTATATCTATCACATTAAAGCTAAGCAACTTCGACGGATTA